>NZ_CYTY01000036.1:18804-62006 GCF_001298995.1 Achromobacter sp. 2789STDY5608615 | reverse complement strand
CTAAAAGGCCGCGCGGGCGGCCTTTTAGGACTTACGCGGTGTCTTGCGTCTGAGCGATGGCGCTTTCGCGTGTGGGTGACGGTGCTGGCGTTCTTATGGGGGGCTGGTGTGGATTGGAAGATCTTGCGTTGGTCGCCCTTCCTCGGCCGCGCGGGCGGCCTCGGGGGCATCCGCGGTGTCTTGCGATTGAGGATGCCGCTGCGCGCTTGCGAGGAGTGGTGGGGCGGGGCCCGCCTCAAACCGGCCGCGCGGGCGGCCTTTTGAGGCTTACGCGATGTCTTGCGATTGGTGATGACGCTATCGCGTATGGCGGCGGCGAGATTGTTTTCTTTGAAGGCGTGCCTGCGTCGTGACGCATTTGCTACTGAAGGCATGCCAGCACCGCGACGCATTGCTACCGAGGCATACCAGCGCCAAGTACCGTTGCCGTTGAACGCATGCCCGCACCAAGACTGTTTGTGGTCGGCGCGCGAAGTCCGCCACGCGCAACACGGCGCACATCGCGCCGACCACCACCGCCCCTCCCCCTGATGCGCGGAATCAATAGAAAACCGCTCGCCACCCGCGCACAGCGCACCCGCCCCACTTTCAAATGCACAGACGCCCAGCGTGGCCGCCCGCCATCGGGTCCGCCCGACCGAGGGGCGACCTACGAAGACTCAACAACGCCAAGAAAAAAAGGCCAGAACCAGACGTTCAAGCCCGAAGCAGCAACGACCATCACCTCGATCGCAAGAAGAATCCGTCACTCAGACAACGGATCCTGAAACTGCGAACACTTCACCTGCACCAGCTTCCGATCCTGCAACCGCAACGCCGTCAACGCCCCGCCCCATACGCACCCGGTATCCAGGCAGATCACGTCCGGACGCTGCATCAGGCCCAGCGTCGACCAATGGCCGAACACCGTCGTCACATCGCGCGTGGCGCGGTTCGGCACATCGAACCATGGCACCAGCCCCGCCGGCCACGCGCCAGGCGTCACCTTCGTCGCGAACTCCATGTGGCCGTTCGGCGTGCACAGGCGGATGCGCGTCAGCGCATTGATGATCACCCGCATCCGCTTGCCGCCCTTGTGGTCTTCCTTCCAGGTGGCCGGCTCGTTGCCGTACATCTTCTGCAGCGCCTTCTGCCAGTTCGGGCCGCGCAGCGCGTCCTGTACCTCGGCCGCCAGCGACAGCGTCTTGGCCACATCCCATTTTGCCAGCGTTCCCGCATGCACCATCAGGTGATTCTGCTCGAAATGCGCCAGCGGGCGCGAGCGCAGCCAGTCGATCAGGTCGGCCGAATCCGGCGCGCGCAGGATGTCGTCCAGCGTGTCCGACTTGGACGGCTTGCGCACGCCCGCGGCCGCCGCCAGCAGGTGCAGGTCGTGATTGCCCAGCACCACCGTGGCGCGGTCGCCCAGGTCGATGATGCGGCGCAGCGTCGCAAGCGACTGCGGGCCGCGGTTGACCAGATCCCCGGCGAACCAGAAGCGCGACTTCGGATCGCCGACCAGTTCGGAATGGGACAGCAAGCGATCCAGCGGCGAGCAGCAACCTTGCACGTCGCCGATCATCCAGATACTGCCGTTCATGCGGGACTCTTGCTCCAGGGCCAACGTTGTTGGACGATACGGGTGATGGTGTGGCGGTACTCCATGTAGCTCATGGCGCCCAGCGCCAGGGCCATGGCGCCGATGTTCGGCCCCAGGGCGGTGAGCCAGGGCGGCCACTTGCCCGGCATGCCTACGTTCAGCGCCAGCTGGTTGAGCATGAAGAAGCCCACGCCCAGCAGGATGCCGATGAACACCTTGGCGCCCACGCCGCCGCGGCGCGTCTGCATCAGGCCGATGGGGGCGGCGATGGTGATCATCACCAGCAGCGTGAACGGATACGCCAGTTTGCGCCACAAGGCGACGACCTGTCGACCATATTGCAGCTGGTTGTTGCGCAAATAATCCACATAGTCCAGCAGCGTCGCGATCGACATCCGCTCAGGGGTCAGGATCCGGGCCAGCAGGCGTTCGGCGCTCAGGGTGGTGTCGACGGTGCGTTCCGGCACCTTCACCACCACCGCGGGGGGATTCTTCGGCGGGCGGGCGTCGGCCAGCGTGTCCGAGGCGTTGTCGTCCAGGCGGGTCTCGGAGACGTCCTTCAGCACCAGGTCGCCATGGGCGAAGAGCCCGGTCGGGGCGGTGGACAGCACCGACAGCGTCAGGTCCTTCTTGAATTCGTACAGGGTGACGCCGGTGACCTGGCCGTCGCCCTTGAGCTCGCCGATGTTGATGATGCGGGTGCCGCCGTTGGCGGTGGGTTCCTTGAACCAGTAGCCGCTGTTCAGCCGATCGCCGCCGGCCTTGCCGCGGAACACCAGGTTGGCCTCGCCCGATTTCATCTCGGCCCAGGGGGTGACGTACTCGGACAGCAGGGCCGCGCCGATCATCAGCGGAATGGTGACGATCCAGAGCATGCGCAGCAGGCGCATGCCGCTGACGCCGGAAACCCGCAGGATCACCAGCTCATTGCGCTGCGCCAGGCCGGCCAGCGCCAGGATGGCGCCGATCAGCAGGCCGATGGGCAGGAGGTCGTACAAGCGGGTGGGGATGGCCAGCGCCTGCATGTACAGCAGGGCCATCATCGAGAACTTGTCGCCGACGTTGTCCAGGTCGTCCACCAGCGCGAAGAACGTGAAAAGGCCCAGCAGGGCCATAAGGACCACTGCGCAGGAGCGATAGATCTCGCGGGCCAGGTAACGACGTGCGGTACGCATGAATGAGACGGAAAAGACGAATTGGCGTAAACGTGAAAGCTTAACAAATCCCGCCGCCCAAGGTGGGCGGGAACCTGTCGAAGCGGCCGGTTTTCGTATCAGGGAATATCGACCATCTGCATCCGCCGGGTCAGGGTATAGACGCGGGAGTTCAGGTAGTTCGAGTTGCGGTGGCTGTCATAGAAGCGCGGATTGGGCAGCATGGCCGCCAGCCGGGCCGACTGGGCGGCCCCCAGGCTGGCCGCCGGCACGTTGAAATAATGCTTGGCCGCCGCCTGGGCGCCGAACACGCCGACGCCCCATTCCGCCACATTCAGGTACAGCTCCAGGATGCGCTCCTTGCTCATGACGTGTTCGATCATGTAGGTCAGCACCAGTTCCTGGCCCTTGCGCAGGTAGCTGCGGGAACTGGACAGGAACAGGTTCTTGGCCAATTGTTGCGTGATGGTCGAGCCGCCCCGCATCTTGCTGCGTCCGGCCGCCTCCTGTTTCTGGTTGTATTCCCAGGCCTTGCGGATGGCGTCCCACTCGACGCCGTCATGCTCGGTGAAGTTGGAATCCTCGGACGCCACCACCGCCAGCTTCAGGCTGCGGTTGATCTTGTCATAGGGCACCCACTCGTATTTCAAGCGGAAATCGGGGTTGCCGTCCTGCAGGCGGGACAATTCCTCGCGCATCACGGCGCTGCTGCCCGGGTTCTGGTAGTTGTACCAGACCACCAGCCCGAACAGCCAGAATTGGTACAGCAGCACGGCGCACACCAGCGCCATCAGCGCGCCGGTGATGATCCGGAACCAGGAGCGGCGCTTGCCGCTCTTGCCGCGGGCGGCCATCGGTTCAGTTTCCGGCCATGAGCGCCTCGCGCAGCGCGGCCAGCACCGGGGCGGGGCCGGGCCGCACGCCGTGCCAGATGAAGAAGCTCTCGGCCGCCTGGCCCACCAGCATGCCCAGGCCGTCGGCGGTGAGGGCGGCGCCGTCTTCCCGGGCCTGGCGCATGAACGCCGTCGGCTGGGCGCCGTACATCATGTCGTAGGCGGCCGCGCCCTCGGCGTACAGGCCGGCGGGCAGGTCGGGAGCGGCGTCCTGCAGCCCGCTGGCGGTGGCATTGACCACCAGGTTCCAGCCGCCGGGCAGGGCGGCGTCGGCCAGGCCGCCGGCGGTGACCCGGGTCTGCGGCTCGGCGCCGGTCTCGCGCCAGCCCTCGGCCAGCTCCAGCGCGCGGGCGGCGGTGCGGTTGACGATATGGATGCGGGCACAACCGGCCTGCGCCAAGGGTTGCAGCACGCCGCGGGCGGCGCCGCCGGCGCCCACCAGCAGCACCGAGGCGCCGCTCAGGCGCACGCCCAGGCGCAGCAGGTCGGAGACCAGGCCCACGCCGTCGGTATTGCAGCCGTGCCAGGCGCCGTCGCGCCACGACAGGGTGTTGACCGCGCCGGCCAGGCGGGCGCGGCTGGACAGGCGGCCCGCGGCCAGCGCGTAGGCCTCCTGCTTGAACGGCACCGTCACATTCAGGCCCAGGCCGCCCTCGGCGGCGAAGGCGGCGACGGCCGCCGTGAAGCCGTCCACCGGCGCCAGCAGGCGCTCGTAGCTGAGCGGCTTGCCGGTCTGGCGGGAAAACAGGGCGTGGATCTGCGGAGAGCGGCTGTGCGCAATGGGGTTGCCGATCACGGCGTAGCGGGCAAGAGGGGACGCCTCGGTCATGGGGCTTGGGTTTCCAGGGTGTCGTTGACGAAATGCCAGGTGCGGGTGATGACCAGCACGTCGGTGTCGCGCGCGATCTCGGGCGGGAACGGCGGGAACGGGGCCGCCAGCTGCACGATGCGGCGTGCGGCCTGGTTCAGCACCGCGTGCGGCGACGGCTGGTCGATATCGACGTCGGCGATGCTGCCGTCGGCGCGCACCGACACGGTGATGCGCAGCGAGCCATAGATGCGGCCGCGCGCCTCGTCCGGGTAATGCTGGGTGCCGACGGTTTCGATGCGGGTGCGCCAGGCGTCCAGGTAGGCGGCGTAGCGCGAGGCCTCGGCCGAGGGCGCCACGAACTGCTTGCGCGGCTCGGCGCTGTATTGCTGCACCTTGGCCGCCAGCGCGGCGACCTGGGCGTTCTGGATGACGCTGGCCTGGTCCTCGGCGTCCTTGCCGCGCTCGTTGCCGTCGGGCCAGGGGTTGACGGCCTGGCGCTCGGCGCCGGCCTTGTCGGCGGCGCGCAGCTGGGTCATCAGGCGGGTCTGCTCGGCCTCGAGCTGCACCTGGCGGCGCCGCATGGCCTCGAGCACGATGGTCTCGGCCGAGGCGCCGGTCTGGGGCAGGGGCGTGGTGGACAGGCCGCGCTCGGCGTTGCCGCCGCCGCTCATCTGGTTCTGCGCCTGGGCGCGGGGGGTATCGGGCGGCGTCTCGCTGCGGGCGTTGAGCAGCACCACCTCCAGGCTGGTCGCCGGCGGCCGCGACAGGGCGGGCGCGCCAAAGCGCCACGCCAGGGCGCCGGCGTGCACCAACAGCGAAATCGCGAGGCCGATGCGCAGGTAATGCTGGGCGGGCGCGCCCAGCCACCGCAGCGGACGGCTCAGCGGGGGAGGGGAGTCAGCGACGTGTTGCACGCACGCATTGTAGAGCCACTCCGCCCGCCGCCGTCACCTTACTTGGACGGGCGCGGGAACACCCAGACCTTGCTGGCCGGCAGCGCCAGGCGGCAGGGGCCCGGCTCGCGGCCCTCGGGACCGTAGGCGCGCAGCGCCAGGGTGTTGGCCGGATCCGCGTCAGGGGTGCGGAACAGATATTCCCAGCGGTCGCCCAGGTACATGCTGGTCAGGAGCGGCATGTCGATGTGGTTGCCGTCGGGATCGTCCGCCAGGCGGACCTGTTCGACCCGGATCACGGCGGTGGCGTCCTGGCCCGCGGCCACGCCCTCGCCGGCCTTGCCCCACAGCGCCCAGCCGCGGCCCTCGATGCGGGCGCGGCCATCGCGCACTTCGGTGACCTTGCCGTCCAGGCGGTTGTTGCTGCCCATGAATTCGGCGGTGAACAGCGTCGACGGCGCGCCGTACATCTCCTGCGGCGTGCCCTGCTGTTCGATCTTGCCGTTGTTCAGCAGCAGGATGCGGTCGGAAATGGCCATGGCTTCGCTCTGGTCATGCGTCACCATCAATGCCGACAGGCCCGGGCGGATGATCAGCTCGCGCAGGAAGGCGCGGGCCTCCTCGCGCAGCTTGGCGTCCAGGTTGGACAGCGGCTCGTCCAGCAGGATCACGGGCGGGCTGTACACCAGCGCGCGGCCGATGGCCACGCGCTGCTGCTGGCCGCCGGACAGCGCGTGCGGATGGCGCTGGCCGAGCTTGCCCAGGCCGAGCTGGTCCAGCACCGCCTGCACGCGTTCGCGCACTTCGTTCGACGGCACCTTGCGCAGCTTGAGCGGGTAGGCCACGTTTTCGAACACGGTCTTGTGCGGCCACAGCGCGTACGACTGGAACACCAGGCCGAGATTGCGCTCTTCGGCCGGGATCTCCTGGCGCGCGGCGCCGTCGTAGACGGTGCGCTCGCCGATGGTGATGCGGCCGCGCTTGGGGCCTTCCAGGCCGGCCACGGCGCGCAGCAGGGTGGTCTTGCCGCTGCCCGAGGGGCCCAGCAGCGACACCACTTCGCCCTGGCGCAGTTGCATCGACACGCCCTTGAGCACCGGGTTGTCGCCGTAATCCAGGTGCAGGTCTTCTACAGAAAGCTCAATCATGAAGTTTGACTCCGAATCGCAGGGCGATGCCCAGGCCGATCACGACCAGAACGATATTGATGAAGGAAAGCGCGGCCACGATGTCGATGGCGCCCGAGGCCCACAGCGACACCAGCATGGAGCCGATGGTCTCGGTGCCGGGCGACAGCAGATAGACGCCGGTGGAGTATTCACGCTCGAAAATCAGGAACATCAGCAGCCACGAACCGATCAGGCCGTACTTGGCCAGCGGCACGGTGACGTGGCGGGTGACCTGGCCGCGGCGCGCGCCGGCGCTGCGGGCGGCCTCTTCCAGCTCGGGGCCGACCTGCAGCAGCGTCGACGAGATCAGCCGCAGGCCATAGGCCATCCAGACCACCGTGTAGGCCAGCCACACGCTGAAGATGGTGCTGCGGATGGAACGCAGCCATTCGACGAAGTTCTCGCGCAGCCATTCCGCGAACGGCAGGCCCGACAGCCAGCCGCCCAGGTCCGGATCCAGCGCGTTGTCCAGCCACATCGGCACGAACAGGAACACCCACAGGAACGCCAGGCCCGCCAGCAGGCCGGGCACGGCGCGCGGCACCAGCACGCTGTAGTCCATGAAGCGCGTGACGTTGTCCGGCTTGCGGTGCATCGCCAGGCCGACGAAGGTGTAGCAGAACACCGCCAGCGCGCCGCCGAAGACGCCGATGGCCACCGAATTGACGATCGCGCGCATCAGGTTGGGTTGCGAGAACACCGTGCGGAACGCATCCAGCGACAGCACGTCGAACAGCGACACGCCCATGCCCCAGTTGGACACGAAGGCGCGCAGCAGCACGCCCAGCAACGGCACCACGATGGTGACCAGCAGCCAGAACGTCACCACGCCGCCAGCCACCCAGCGCCACTTGCCCAGCGGCAGCGGACGGGCGCGCGAGGCCTTGCCCTTGACGGTGACGAAGCGGTTGGCGGTGCGCATCAGGCGGCGCTGCAGCATGACCAGCGGAATCGTCATGCAGATCAGCACCACGGCCACCGCGGCCATCAGGTGGTACGACGGGATGCCAAGCTTGTTGGTCAGCTTGTACAGGTACGTCGCCAGCACCAGGTTGCCTTCCGGGTCACCCAGCACCAGCACCAGGCCGAACACTTCCAGGCCCAGGAAGAACAGCAGAACGGTGGCGTACAGCATGGCGGGGCGCACCATCGGCAGGCTCACCGAGACCATCACGCGCAGCGGCGAGGCGCCGCTGACGCGGGCCGCTTCCTCGACGTCCGAGCCCATGCTGCGCAGCGCCGACGAGATGTACAGGTGGGCGTGCGGCACGTGCGTCAGGCCGGCGATGATGACGATGCTGGTTAGCGAATACACGTTCCAGGGCACGAAGCCCAGGATGTTCTGCACCCAGGTCGAGAAGAAGCCGACCGGACCCGCCGCCACCACGTAGCCGAAGCCCAGCACCATCGGCGACACGAAGATCGGCACCAGGATCAGCGGCTCGATCCAGCGCCGGCCCGGCAGGTCGGTGCGGATCATCAGGAACGCCAGCATGCCGCCCAGCGGGATGGCGATGATGGCCAGCCCGAACGCCAGGATGAAGCCGCTTTTCAGCGCCTTGTAGAAATCGGGGTCCGCGAAGATGAAGCGGAATGCGTCCAGGCTGAAGACCTTGGACGGCGAAAAGAAGGGCGCGGATAGAAAGCTCTGGATGATGATGAACGACAGCGGCACGTAGATGGCCAAGGCTGTGATCAGCACCACCACGCCGCGTGGCAGGGACTGCCATTTTCTGCGCAATGACTGCATGGGGAAAATCCTGTTATCTCGATAGACGCGGGTCGCGCCCACTGGCCATGAACACCCGGGCCACGGGCGGCCTGGCGGGCGGCGGTGCTACGCCCTCCCGCGTGCTTGCGGCCGGGGGCCGGTGGCCCCCGGCTGTACCGGCGACAGCCTTACTTGCCGGCGGCGGCGCGCCAGTCCTTGATGAACTGCAGGCGCTTGTTCTGCTCCAGGTAGTCCAGCAGCGTCTCGTTGACCGGGATCGGCTTGAGCGAGGCGCCCAGCTTCTTGGTCATGCCGTCGACGTCGTTGTCGCCTTCGATGTCGTCACGGACCGAGGCCAGGTCGGCCTGGTTGGCCATGATTTCCTGGCCCTTCTGCGACAGCAGGTAGTCCATCCACAGCTTGGCGGCGTTGCGGTTCTTGGCCTTCTTGCTGATGAACGCCACGCGCGACAGCACCAGCGCGTAGTCGGTCGGGTAGGCCACGCCCAGCGACGGGTCGGTCTTGGCGCGGGTCTCGGCGTACGAGCCCAGGATGTTGTAGCCGACCAGGTTCTCGCCCGACGACACGCGTTCCATCATGGTGCCGGTGGACGACTGCACGATCAGGCCGCCCTTGGCGATGTCTTTGAGCGTCTCGAAGTACTTGGGATCGTTGGCCTTGTCCTGCACGGCCAGCATGAAGCCCACGGCCGACTTCTCGATGTCGTAGGTGGTGACCTTGTTCTTGAACTTGTCCGGCTGGCTGGCGATCAGCTTGGCCAGGGCGCCGTGCGTGGTCGGCACTTCGTTGGCCGGGATCAGGCGCTTGTTGTAGATGAACACCGCCGGTTCGTAGGTGGTGCCGTAGGCCGAATCCTTCCACACCGCCCAGGCCGGCAGCTTGGCGATCTCGGGCGACTTGTACTGCAGCGCGTAGTCGGTGGCCAGCTTGAGCGCCGAGTCCATCGACGAGCTCCAGACGATGTCGCCGCTGCTGCCGCCCGCCGCCTGTTCGCTGATGTAGCGGTTGTACAGCTCGGTGCTGTTCATGTCGTTGTATTCGACCTTGACGCCGGGATACAGCGCCTCGAAGCCCTTGATGATGGGGCCGGCGGCCTTGGTGTCGGTGGTCGAATAGATCACGACCTTGCCTTCCTTCTTGGCGCCGTCGAGGATCTTCTGATAATCGGCCGGGTAGCCCGCGGGAACCGTTTGGGCGTAGGCGCTGCCGGCGGCGATGGCGAATGCAGCGGCGCAGGCGGCCGCCAGTCTGGACTTGGCAAGCATGTCTTGTCTCCGTTTGGAATTGGTATCGACAGGCGCAAGGGCCTGCTTGGCGCCCATCTTAGGTTTCGGCGTCTGTCGTCGTCCTGTCATGGGACGACAGCCGGGATAGGGGTAATCCCGGTGTCCGCCCGCCGCGCCCTAGGGGCGTTCGGGCGTGTCGGTCACCAGCCGGATCCAGTTCTGCACGAAGCGCGAATGACGCCGCTGGTCGAGCCCCACCAGCAGCGCCGGCGACAGCACCACCGGCTGCACGATGCCCTGCGAGCGTGCCAGCACCGCTTCCGAGGTCCAGCGGCCGGGCGTGTCTTCCATGATCGATCCCAGCGCCGCATGGCTCGATGCCACCTGTTGGCCCGCCGGCGACAGCAGCCAGTCGACCAGCGCGCGGCCCAGGTCCGGGTTGGGCGCGCGCCGCGCGATCAGCACCGAGCGCGCCAGCACCAGCACGTAGTCCTGCGGGAACACCACGCCGATCTTGCTGCCCGCCGCCTGGCGCGACAGGGCGTAGGAGCCGAGGATGTTGTAGCCCAGGTCCATCTCGTCGTTCTCGATGGCGTCGAGCAGTTCGGCGCTGGTGGCCGACAGCCGCACGCCGACCTGGCCGAAGGCGTTGGCCAGGCCCCAGAAGTTCGACGACACCAGCTCGTCCTGCTCGGCCATCAGATAGCCCACGCTGCTGCGCGAGATATCGTAAGTGCCGACCCGGCCGTGCAGCCGCGCGCGATCCTGTTCGAGCGTGCGCAGCAGGTCCTGGCGCGAGCGCGGCACGGTGGCCTCGGTGTAGCGCTTGGGGTTGTAGACGATCACGGCCGGCTCGAAGGTGAAGCCGTAGACCTCGTTGCGCCACACCGCCCAGGACGGCAGCTTGGTCGCATACGGCGAGGTGTAGCGCTGGGCGTAGCCGTCGTTGGCCAGGCGGATCTGCAGGTCCGAGGCCGAACTCATCAGCACGTCCACGTCCTTGAGCCGGTCCTCGATGGCGGCCTCGTACAGTTCGCGGCTGCCCATCTCGCGGTAGACCACGGTAACGTCGGGCCGCTGCGCCTGGAAGCCGAGGATCAGCGGCGCCACCACCGGCGTGTCGGTCGGACCGGCGATGGTCAGCACGCGCGACGACGGCTGCGGCGCCGGATAGCGGGTGACGATCTCGGGGATATCGGCGGCGCGCACGTCGGCGGGCGCGGTGGTCAGCAGCAGCATGGCCGCGCCAATGGCGCCGAGCCAGCTGGCCACGTTACGGCCGGTGCGTTGGCGCGCCAGCGGCAGGATGACGCGCGCCGACAGGCCGCCGCCCGGACGGTCCTGCAGCCACAGCGAGCCGCCATGCGCCACCGCCACCGAGCGCACGATGGCCAGTCCCAATCCCGAGCCGGGCAGCGATTCGCCGGTGCGGCCGCGGGTGAAGCGTTGCTGCACGGCGTCCTTTTCGTCATCGGCGATGCCCGGCCCGCGGTCGGACACGGTCAGCGCCACCCGGTAGCCGGCCACCGGCGTGGCCTGGATGTCGACGGTGCCCTCGGGCGCATAGCGCAGCGCGTTGTCCACCAGGTTGCGCAGCATTTCGCGCAGCGCCACGCGATCGCCGGCGATGCGGGCGCGCCGCACCTGCGGCGCGATCTCGATGCGCAGGCGCTGCGCCTCCAGCGGCCCGATGCGGCGGCGGGTCTCGTTGATGGTCTCGGCCACGCCCACCGGCGCGCGCGCGCCCTTGCCCAGCCGGTGCGTGATGGTGGCGTCCATCAGCAGCTGGTTGATGAGCTGGCTGGCATGGGTGGCGTTCAGGTGGATGCGGCCAAGGCGCTCGTGCAGCCGCTTGGGATCGGTTTCATCCAGCGCCACTTCGGCCTGCGCTCGCAGCGAGGCCAGGGGCGTGCGCACCTGGTGGGCCGCATCGGCGACCAGGGTGTTGAGGGTGTCCATCAGTCCCGACAGGCGTTGCATGAAGGCGTTCAGGGCTTCGACCAGGCGCCGCACTTCGGTCGGCACCGGGGTGATCAGCGGCGCCAGGTCGTCCGGCGCCCGCCGCCGCAGTTCGCGCTCGACCACGGCCAGCGGCGCGAACGCGCGCTGTACGCCGAACCACAGCAGGCCCAGCGCCACCAGCGACACAACCACCAGCGGCAGCACGCTGCGGCCCAGGATTTCGCTGGCCAGTTCCTCGCGCGATCCCAGCGTTTCCGCTACCCGCACGGTGACCCAGCCGGCATGCTGGCTGGCCGACACCAGCCGGCCCACCGTGGCCACGCGCACCGGCTCGTCGTGATAACTCAGGTAGGTGAAGACCGGGGTGGCCGACTGCGCCAGCGGCAAGCCGGGCGCCAGGTCGGCGTAGCCGGTGATGAGGCGGCCGTTGGAGGTGCGGGCCTCGTAGAACACGCGCTCGCTGCCCGACAGCATGGCCAGGGACGACACGGGCGGTTCGACGGTGACGCCGTTGTCCTCGATCTGGACCGAGCCGGCGATGGTCAGCGCCGACGCCGCCAGCAGCCGATCGAAGGCCTGCTCGGCGGCGCGCTGGGCGTAGTCGCGCAGGAAGAACACCAACCCGATCAGCGCGCAGGCCAGCAGCGCCGCGCCCAGCGTGAAGACGCGGCGGCGGATCGAAAAGCTGTCAGGAAGGCTCATGGCTGCGGGCCTGGTAGCCGACGCCGCGCACGGTGACGATATCGATCGAGGCGCCCGCCAATTTCTTGCGCAGGCGCGAGATCAGCAGCTCCAGCGCATTGAGCGAGCCGTCGTCCAGGTCGAACAGCTGGTTCATCAGCCGTTCCTTGGCGACGGTCTGCCCCAGTTTGCCGACCAGGATCTCCAGCAGCCGGAATTCGCGCCGCCCCAGTTCCAGCGGCGCGCCGGCCAGCACGACGTGGCGGTTGGCCAGGTCGAGGCTCAGGTTGCCATAGGCGGTGACGCTGCTGGTCTGTCCGGCGGGCCGGCGCAGCAGGGCGCGCAGCCGCGCTTCCAGCTCGCGCAGGTCGAAGGGCTTGACGAGGTAGTCGTCGGCGCCGAGGTCGAGCATGTCGATCTTGTCTTCGATCTCGGACCGCGCGGTCACGACGAGCACGGGCGCTTCCAGCCCGGCGGCGCGCAATTCGCGGATGACACTGAAGCCGTCCTTGCCGGGCAGGTTGATGTCGAGCACCAGGGCATCCCAGGTCTCGTCCAGGCCCCAGCGCAGCGCGGCGACGCCATCACGCACCCATTGCACGCTATGGCCCGCCGAACGCAGTTTGCTCTCCACGGCATCGCCCAGGTCGAGGTTGTCCTCGACCAGCAGAATGCGCATGTCCGTCCTCCGATATTGATTTGTGATTTTTTTCGGAAGTTTAACGGGAGGCTTTGATGCTGTCGCGGCCGGGGGGGGGTGTTCTTTTGGCCGCCCGTGGCGTCGGCGGCCGGTGGGGCGCGGGGCTGCGATTGCGGTCCGGAGCGTTCGCTCCGGACTGCCCCGTCCTCATCCTCGTTGCCGCCTACGGCGGCTGCCTTCGGATTCCGTCGGGCGCATCTGACGCCCCGCGCCCCACCGGCCGCCGACGCCACGGGCTGCACCGTGATCACTTCACCGGCGCGGGGGCGAATCGTGTGCTTGGCGTTTTGGTGGAAGATCGCGTCGGGACGGAAGATTTGGCGGGGCCGCCAAAACCGGCCGCGCGGGCGGCCTTCTTTGGCATTTGGGGGGAGGCCGGGCGAGATGCGGAAGAGTCTGTGGGCATTGCCGGAGGTGTTCTGCCTGGAGGAGGGATGCATTGGGAGTGTTCCCGCGGAAGAGTCTGGGATGCATTGGGTGGGGCTCCCCGCGGGAGAATCAGCGATGCATCACCTTATGTCTTCCCCGTTACCCACTCTTCCCTAATCAGGCGGCGCGCCAAGCCCGTCACGCGCACGCCACCCTCCACCGCGCGCCGCCCACTCTCTCCCCCCCGACCGGACGGCCCCCCAGCAAGCCACCCGTCACCCGCGCACAGCGTCATCAAACCAAGCCAAGACACCGCGTAAGTTGCGGGCGGCCGCCCGCGCGGCCACCCGCAACGGGCACCAGCAATCTCGTGAAGTTTCCCCGCTCCAGTAGCGCGACAGGCCAAGAAAAACGTAGCCCGTCTGGCAGGCGGTCCTGGCGGCGGGCAACCTCGATGCGCCCGACGGAATCCGAAGGCAGCCGCCGACAGGCGGCAACGAGGATGAGGATGGGGCAGTCCGGAGCGAACGCTCCGGACCGCAATCGTGGGCGCCCGCCGCCAGGACCGCCTGCCAGACGGGCGGCCTAAGAAAGCCCCCCGCCGCCAGCAGAAACAACCCAACGACAAGCCAAATGCCGCCCTAGGCAGCAGCCTCTTCAGCCGCCGGCCCCACCTGCCCCACATACCGGCAGTCCAGCTCCAGCGACAACTCATCCATCCCCAGGATCTCCACCTCCACCGCCGTCCCGCGCTCCAGCTCGGGCATCCCCCCGATGCGGGTGACGAGCGGGCAGTTGGCGAAGCGCACCAGGTCTTCGCGCAGCACGTGGGCCACCGTGCGGGTGATGTGGTGCTGCTTCAGCCAGCGTAGGCACCAGTAGCGCTCCATCGCGCTCTGGAACTCGGCCCAGGCCGCGTACTGCGCGTCGAACGCGCCGATGATCGCGAACAGGTCCGCGTCGCGCGGCTTGAAGGGGGCCACCAGGCGCGCCGAGACGCCGTGTTCCACCGCGGCGATCAGCTGCCACTGGTTCACCAGGTCCACGTAGCGGCGCAGCGGCGACGTACTCCAGGCGTATTGCGGCACGCCGATGGCCTCGTGCGGCAGCGCCTGCGTGCTCATGCGCACGCGGCCGGCCTGTTGCGAGCGGTAGATGCCGGGCACGCCGTGCTGGTTCAGCAGGCCGCCCCACAGGTTGTTGGCCAGGATCATGTACTCGGCCACCATCCGGTCCAGCGGCGCGTTGCGCTGGCGCGGCACCAGGCGCACCGGGGTGTCGGGATCGTCGGGGTCGCCGTCCAGGTAGAAGCTGTACTCCACCCGCGAGTTGTTCTCGGGCTTGCCGCGCACGTTCTCGCGCTGCGCCGACAGCGCCTGCGCCAGCTTCCACAGCGGGCGCAGCCAGTGGCCGTAGGGCATGTCGGTGGACGTGTCGTTCAGGCTCTCTTCCGTGACCTGGGCGTCGAGCATGTTGTGGCGCAGGTTCTCGCGCACCACCACGCGCTCCAGGCGCGTGTCGGATTCGATGACCTCGCCGGTTTCCGGGTTGGCCGTCACGTACAGCGACAGCACCGGCACCTCGCGGCCCGCGTCCAGCGAGAACGCCTTGATGACGTTGTCGGGCTGCATCGGGATCTTGTCGCCCGGCATGTAGACGGTCGACAGGCGCGCGCGCGCCAGCTTGTCGAATTCGCTGTCGCGCGTCACGGTCAGGCCGGGCGCGGCCACGTGGATGCCCACGCGCAGGTTGCCGTCGGGCAGGGTGGAGACCGACAGGGCATCGTCGATCTCGGTGGTGGTGACGTCATCGACCGAATAGATTTCGGCGTCCGACAGCGGCAGGTCGCGGTCGACCGGCGGCAGTTCCAGCTCGGGGAAGGCCAGGCCGTGCGGGAAGTTCACCGCCAGGAAGCGGCGCTTGTGCAGCGCCAGCGCGTGCGGCCAGGCGCCCAATTCCAGCAGCAGGCGGTCGGGGCTCTTGCCGAGCTTGGCGCAGGCGGCGTCCAGCGCCTTCCATTGCTGCGAATTCTTGTCGGGCCGGATCAGCAGCGATTCGGCGGCCTGGGCGATGGGCTCGGGCAGGCGGCCGGCGGCCATTTCGTCCACCCATTCCTGCTGCTGCTCGGCCTGGCGCTGTTTCTTTTCCAGCGCGGCCAGGGCGGCGGCCAGGATGTCGGGCGGGGCGGGGCGGTAGCTGCCCTTGCCGCGACGGTGGAAATAGGCGGGCGCGCCGTGCAGCCGCATCAGCAGCGCGGCCTGCTCGACCGGGGTGGGGGCGTGGCCGAAATAGTCGGTCGCCAGCACGGGAGAATCGAATTCCTCCTGGGGGGCGCATTCCCACAGGAACTGCAGGTCCAGGGTGTCGGCCAGCGCGGTCGCCTGGGCCATCAGCGCGGCCGGTTCGGGCGCGGCGAAATTGAACAGGGTGTTGGCGCGCTTGATCTTGCTGCGCTTGCCCGATTCCGACTCCACCTGCAGGCTGGCGTCGGTTTCGGACAGGATATGGCCGGCCTTGAAGCTGCCGTCGTCTTCGTAAAACACATACATGGTGAGGGTCGTCCTGGGCGGCGCGCATGCGCCGCCTTGCGCAGCTATCTATCGTTGATGTCAGTGTTATTTGGGGCCATTCGGCGCGGAGCCAAGAGCGAATTCGAGCACCTCGGGCATCCAGTCGGCGAAATCGGACAGGCCGTGGTCGCTGCCCTGCACGATGCGCTGGCGGCAATCCGCGTAGCGATCGCGCATTTCGCGCCAGTCCAGCACCTCGTCGCCCGTCGCCGCCACCAGGAAATACCGCTCTGGCTGGGTGATCCGGCTGACGTGCAGGGCGGCCAGTTCCTCCACATACTCCGGCAGGAACATGAACGGCGCGTCGGAATGATACATGCGGTGCTCGCCCACCTGGGTCGCCAGGTCGCGCGCGGCCTCGACCGCGGGGTTGAGCAGCACCGCCTTGCAGCCCAGCTGTTCGGCCAGCCAGGTGGCGTAGAAGCCGCCCAGCGACGAGCCGACCACGGTCAGCGCGCGCGGGTCGGCGGCGCCGGCCAGTTGGCGCTGGGCGATGCCCAGCGCCAGCGCGACGGCCTCGCGCGGGCTGGCCGGCAGTTGCGGGCAGGCCCAGTCGCCGGCCAGGCCGCGGGCGGCCATGGCGTCGGCCATCAGGCGGGCCTTGAACGAGGTCGGCGAGGAACGGAAGCCGTGCAGGTAAAGAATCATCTCGTGCCTTTCCGGTGGAGCGGGATCGCGGAGCGCCAGGCCTCAGCCGCGCGCCTCCAGGGCGGCCAGCAGTTTGCCGTGGATGCCGCCGAAGCCGCCGTTGCTCATCACCAGCACCTGGTCGCCGGGTCGCGCGGCATGCGTGACGGCGGCTACCAGGGCGTCGATATCATCGTAACTGGAAGCACGCTCGCCCAGGGGCGCCAGCACCTCCGCCGGATTCCAGCCCAGGGCGTGCTTGCCGGCGCGGGCGCCGAAGCAGAACACCAGGTCCGCGTCGCGCAGGGAGTCCGGCAGGCGCGCCGCCATGGCTCCCAGCTTCATGGTGTTGGAGCGCGGCTCCAGCACGGCCAGGATGCGCGTCGGTCCGACCTGGCGGCGCAGGCCTTCCAGGGTGGTGGCGATGGCGGTGGGGTGATGGGCGAAATCGTCATAGACCTTGACGCCGTTGACCGTGCCGCGCAGTTCCATGCGGCGTTTCACGCCGCCGAACCGGCTCAGGGCCTCGACGCCCTCGGCCGCCGGCACGCCGGCGTGCTCGGCGGCGGCCAGCGCCGCCAGCGCGTTCATGCGGTTGTGTTCGCCGCCCAGGGTCCAGCGCACGGTGCCCATGTCGACGCCGTCGCGCCGCACCTCGAAGGCGCCGCTATCGTCGGGCGCGCCCGCCTGCCAGGCGCCATCGGCGCCGAACGTGACGGTTTCCGACCAGCATCCGCGCGCAATCACGCGGTCCAGCGCCTCCGAGTGCGTCGGGCGGATGATGCGGCCGGACGCCGGAATGGTGCGGACCAGGTGATGGAATTGGGTTTCGATGGCGGCCAGATCGGGGAAGATGTCGGCGTGATCGTATTCCAGGTTGTTCAGCACCGCGGTGCGCGGGCGGTAGTGGACGAACTTGGAGCGCTTGTCGAAGAACGCCGTGTCGTATTCGTCCGCTTCGATCACGAAGGGGCGGCGCGCCGGGTCGTAGCGCGCCGACACGTGCAGGTCCTGGGCCACGCCGCCGATCAGGAAGTTGGGCGCCAGGCCCGCGGCCTCCAGGATCCAGGCCAGCATCGAGCTGGTGGTGGTCTTGCCATGGGTGCCGGCCACCGCCAGCACGTGCGCGCCGGGCAGGATGTTGTCGCCCAGCCATTGCGGGCCGGACACGTAGCGGGCGCCGGATTCCAGAATGGCTTCCATCAAGGGGTTGCCGCGGCTGACGACGTTGCCGATCACGTACAGGTCCGGCTTGAGGGCCATCTGCTCGGGGCCGAAGCCCTCGATCAGCTCGATCCCCTGTTCGGACAGCTGGGTGCTCATGGGCGGGTAGACGCCCGCATCGCAACCGGTGACCTTGTGGCCGGCGGCGCGCGCGATCAACGCCAGGCCGCCCATGAACGTACCGCAGATGCCAAGAATGTGCAGGTGCATTGAAAACTCTCCTGTCCTGCATTGTATATATAGGCGCAGGTCATGCCGGCGCGGCGGCCGATGCGGCGAAAACCGGCCGCAGCGGTTATGATCGCGCCATGAATCGACGCCTACTCCTTTCCGCCGCCGTGGCCGTTGCCGCCACGGTCGCGGGTGGCTACACCCTGCTGGGGCGCAACAAGCCGCAGCCGGCACCCGCGGCGCCCGCCGCCGAGGATCCTGTCGCCGCCCTCATGCAGTTGCAGCTGCCCGACCTGAACGGCGCGACCCAGTCGCTGGCCGCCTGGAAAGGCCAGCCCATCGTGGTGAATTTCTGGGCCACCTGGTGCGCGCCATGCGTCAAGGAAATGCCCGAGCTCGACGCGTTGCAGAAAAAATACCCGCAAATCAAGTTTGTCGGTATCGGCGTGGATTCTGCCGCCAACATGCAAAAATTTGTCGAGAAAGTACAGGTTTCCTACCCGTTGTGGGTCATTGGCGCCGGTGCCATCGACACCCTGCGCAAGCTCGGAAACCCCAGCGGCGGCCTGCCGTTTACCATTGTTTTCAACGCAGATGGCAGCATTAACCGGAAGATATTGGGTGAAATCCAGCCTGATGATCTGAACCAGACGCTATCCGGTTTGAAGGCGTAAGTCTGTTGGACAAATAGTAGGAATTGGCGTAAAAAGCTGGTTTATCGGCTGTTTTGCCAACAATTGGCAATCCACTCATTGGCAAGCGCATGGCGCAAAACATACTGGTATTGCATGGCCCGAATCTGAACCTGCTCGGCACCCGGGAACCTCACATCTACGGCAGCCTCACGCTGTCCCAGATCAACGAGGGCCTGGAGCGGCTGGCCGGTGACTTGGGCGCCACGCTGACCGCGTGGCAAGGCAATCACGAAGGCGCGCTGGTTGACCGCATTCAGGCGGCCCGGCAAGACGGCACCGATTTCATCATCATCAACGCGGCGGCATATACGCACACCAGCGTCGCGATCCGCGATGCGCTGGCCGGGGTCGCGATCCCATTTATTGAAGTACATTTGTCCAACCTGTATAAGCGAGAGCCCTTCAGGCATCACTCATATCTGTCCGACTTGGCGGTAGGCCTCATCAGCGGCCTGGGCGCGGACGGCTACGAAGCGGCTCTGCGTTACGCAGTGCGGCACTGATCTCGCACCAACTCTCAGCTTTTACATCTTATATGGCGCGGCCCCGACGATCGGGACGTTGCCGACACTATCTCGGGAAGCAGCTTCTATGGACCTTCGAAAACTCAAAACCCTGATCGACCTGGTGGCTGAATCGGGCATCGCCGAGCTGGAAATCACCGAAGGCGAAGGCAAGGTTCGCATCGTCAAGTTCTCGCAGACCCTGCAGCCGGTGGCCTACCACCAGCCGGAAGCCGGCGTCGCCGCCGCGCCGGTGGCCGCCGCCGCGCCCGCCGCTGCCCCCGCCGCGGCCGAAGCCGCCCCGGTGATCCAGGGCCACGTGGTCAAGGCGCCGATGGTCGGCACTTTCTACCGTTCGCCGAACCCGGGCGCCGCGCCGTTCATCGACGTCGGCGCCACGGTCAAGGAAGGCGATCCGCTGTGCATCATTGAAGCCATGAAGCTGCTCAATGAAATCGAAGCCGACAAGTCCGGCGTCATCAAAGAAATCCTGGTCGAAAACGGCGAGCCCGTCGAGTACGGTCAACCCCTGTTCGTCATTGGCTGATAGCTGAAAATGTTCGAAAAAATCCTGATCGCCAACCGGGGCGAAATCGCCCTGCGCATTCAGCGCGCGTGCCGCGAGCTGGGCATCAAGACCGTGGTGGTGCACTCCGAAGCGGACCGCGAAGCCAAGTACGTGCGCCTGGCCGACGAATCCGTGTGCATCGGGCCCGCGCCGTCGCGTGAAAGCTACCTCAACATGCCGGCCATCATTTCGGCGGCCGAAGTCACGGATTCCGAGGCAATCCACCCGGGTTACGGGTTCTTGTCCGAAAATGCCGACTTCGCCGATCGCGTCGAAAAGAGCGGCTTCGTCTTCATCGGCCCGCGCCCCGACACCATCCGCCTGATGGGCGACAAGGTCAGCGCCAAGCGCGCCATGATCGAAGCCGGCGTGCCGGTGGTGCCCGGTTCCGAAGGCGCGTTGCCCGACGATCCGCAGGAAATCATCCGCGTTGCGCGCGAAGTCGGTTATCCGGTCATCATCAAGGCCGCTGGCGGCGGCGGTGGCCGCGGCATGCGCGTGGTGTACACCGAGGCCGCGCTGCTGAACGCCGTCACCATGACGCGTTCGGAAGCGGGCGCCGCGTTCAACAACCCGGAAGTCTATATGGAGAAGTTCCTCGAGAACCCGCGCCATGTGGAAATCCAGGTGCTGGCCGACGGCGGTCGCAACGCCGTGTGGCTGGGCGAACGCGACTGCTCCATGCAGCGCCGCCACCAGAAGGTCATCGAGGAAGCGCCGGCCCCCGGCATCGCGCGCCGCCTGATCGAGCGCATCGGCGACCGCTGCGCCGACGCCTGCCGCAAGATGGGCTACCGTGGCGCCGGCACGTTCGAGTTTCTGTATGAGAACGGCGAGTTCTATTTCATCGAAATGAACACCCGCATCCAGGTCGAACACCCGGTCACCGAGCTGATCACCGGCATCGATCTGGTGCAGCAGCAGATCCTGATCGCCGCCGGCGAGAAGTTCACGCTGCGCCAGCGCGACATCACCTTCAAGGGCCATGCCCTCGAGTGCCGCATCAACGCCGAGGATCCGTTCCGCTTCGTGCCCAGCCCCGGCCGCATCACCAACTGGCATACGCCGGGCGGCCCGGGCGTGCGTATCGATTCGCACGCGTTCAACGGCTACTTCGTGCCGCCGAACTATGATTCGATGATCGCCAAGGTCATCACCTACGGCGACACGCGCGACCAGGCCCTGGCCCGCATGCGCACCGCGCTGTCGGAAATGGTGGTGGAAGGCATTTCCACCAACATCCCGCTGCACCGTGAACTGCTGCAGGATGCCCGCTTCATCGAGGGCGGCACCAGCATCCACTATCTGGAAAACAAGCTGGCCCAGCGCCCCTGACCAGCAAATAGGGGCCCTTGGTCCCTTTTTTACTGCCTTAACCGGCTGACCGGGCCGCGGCGTTTGCCGCGGCCCGTTGGCCAGATGGAAGAATCATCATGCGTGAACTCGTGCTCCATTGCCAGGAGGCGCAAGCCGAGGCCCTGTCCGACGCCCTGCTGGAAGCCGGCGTGCTGTCGGTGTCCGTCGAGGACGCCGACCTGGGCACCGACGACGAGCGTCCGCTGTTCGGCGAGCCGGGCACCGAGCCCGACGTGCAGGCCTGGGAACGCAATCGCGTCGTGGCCCTGCTGCCGGACGGAGCCGATCCCGCGCAGATCATGGAAGAAGCCGCCGCCGCGGGCGAGCTCGACCCGGCGCTGTTCGCCGGCTGGAGCCTGCGCGACGTGCCGGACGCCGACTGGGTGCGCCTGACGCAATCGCAGTTCGGCCCCATCCACATCGCCGAGCGTCTCTGGATCGTGCCCAGCTGGCACCGCGACAGCCCGGACGTGCCGGGCCTGGAAGCGGCCGCGGCCGAGGACGGCGCCATCCATATCGAACTCGATCCGGGCCTGGCCTTCGGCACCGGCAGCCATCCGACCACGCACCTGTGCCTGGCCTGGCTGGAAGCCGAGTTGCCCAAGGGCGCGACCCTGCTGGACTACGGCTGCGGCTCGGGCATCCTGGCCATCGCCGCGCGCAAGCTGGGCGCCGGCCCGACCCAGGCCGTCGACATCGACGCCCAGGCGGTGCAGAGCACGGTCTTCAACGCCGAGGTCAACCACGTCGAACTGCAGGCCATGTTGCCCGACGGCCTGGCCGACGGCACGTTCGAAGTGGTGGTGGCCAACATCCTGTCCAACCCGCTGAAGGTGCTGGCGCCCATGCTGGCCGGCCGCGTCGCCGCCGGCGGTCACCTGGTGCTGTCTGGCGTGCTGGAACGGCAGGCCGAGGAAGTCGCCGCCGCCTACGCGCCCTGGATCGCCATGTCGGTCTGGCGCGCCCGTGACGGCTGGGTCTGCCTGCACGGCCAGAAGGCCTGAGTCCGTTTCCGCCGGATCGCGCCATGGCCCTGACCACCCGCTGCCCGCAATGCGGCACGTCATTCAAGGTGGTGCCCGACCAGCTCCGGGTCCGCAACGGCCTGGTGCGTTGCGGCGCCTGCGCGACCGTGTTCGACGGCCGCGCCTGCCTGCTGCCTGAGGCGGGCGTACCGGCATCGGGCGTACCGGCGTTGGGCGTACCGGCTGCGGTTCCGCCGCCCGCCTCGATCCCGCCCGCCGCGCCCATTGCGTCGCCGGTGATCGCCGCGCCGGTCCTGGCGCCACCCGCCCAACCGGCCGACGAACCTCCGCCCCTGGTGCGGCGGCCGTCCGCCGAGCAACCCCCCGTTGCGCCCTGGGACGACCTGCCCGACGAACCTTTCCTGGCGCCGCCGCCCGAAGCGGCGATCCGGCCCGTCACGCCGCCGCCCGCAGTGTCGCCCGCCATACCGCCCGCGGTGCTGCGCGGCCGCGACGATATCCGCCGCCGCATCGAACCCGACGCCGCGCTGGCGGAAGAGGGCGATGACGACGAAGACGAGAACGAAGACCTCGATCGCTACGACGAT
This sequence comes from Achromobacter sp. 2789STDY5608615, assembly GCF_001298995.1. Classification (NCBI taxonomy): domain Bacteria; kingdom Pseudomonadati; phylum Pseudomonadota; class Betaproteobacteria; order Burkholderiales; family Alcaligenaceae; genus Achromobacter; species Achromobacter sp. 2789STDY5608615. Next base: position 39,550 of record NZ_CYTY01000036.1, on the reverse strand, counting down.
GAGCCGCGCCTGGCCCGGCAGCCGCGCTGGCAGGAACCCGCCGCGCCGCGCGACGAGCCCATCGTGGCGGTGCGCGACAGCGCGCGCTGGGACGCGCCGCGCGCCACCCGGCCGGCCGAGCCGGTGTTCGTGGTGCGTGACGACGCCGCCGATTCGCGCCACGACGATGACGAGGATGACCGCGACAGGGATCTCGACGACGATTTCGACAGAGACCACGACGACGTCGATGCCGAGCGCGACGCGGACTCGCCGGAACCGATCCTTGGCGACACGCGCACGCGCTACTCCAGCGCCACCGACGTCGGCCGCGCGCCGCCCGAATTCCTCGACCAGGACCGCCAGGAGCGCCGCGGCCTGCTGCGCAAGCTGTGGGGCTACGCCTGCCTGCTCGGCCTGATCGCGCTGGGATTGCAGCTGCTGTACGTGTACCGCATCGACATCGCCAACTCCGTGCCGGTGCTGCGGCCCGCGCTCGAGACCGTCTGCAAGCCGCTCGGCTGCACGGTCGGCTACGCGCGCCGCCTGGAGCGGATCGCGATTTCCTCGTCGTCGCTGCAGCCGCCCACGGGCGCCGCCGCCATCGACGACGGCCGCACCCGACTGGTGTTGAACCTGGTCCTGCGCAACCGCTACGACAAGCCGCAGCACTGGCCCGCGCTGGTGCTGGACCTGACTGATTTGTCCGATACCGTGGTGGTGCGCCGGGTGCTGATGCCCGAGAATTACCTGACGCCCGAGCAGTTGCGCGGTCCTTTCGGACCGGCAGGCGAACTGAAGATTTCCGTGCCGATTGAAGTGACGGGTGTCCAAGTCAACGGCTACCAACTCGACAAGTTCTTTCCCTGAAGGATGACATTCATGGCAACCCCTGTTCTAGTCTGCGGTTCGATGGCGTTCGACACCATCGCGGTGTTCGAAGGTCGCTTCAAGGAGCACATCCTGGCCGACCGCATCCAATCCCTGAGCGTGTCGTTCCTGGTGCCCAGCATGCGCAAGGAATACGGCGGCTGCTCCGGCAACATCGCCTACAACATGAATCTGCTGGGCGGCAAACCCGTGCCGGTGGCCACGGTGGGCGAAGACGCCGGTGAATACCTCGAACGCCTGGACGGCCTCGGCATCGACACGAGCCGCGTCAAGGTCGTGCCCGGCACCTTCACCGCGCAGTGCTTCATCACCACCGACCTGGACGACAACCAGATCACCGCGTTCCACCCGGGCGCCATGTCCTTCTCCGCCAGCAACGACCTGAGCGACGCCAAGGCCACCTGGGGCATCGTCGCCCCGGATGCCAAGGAAGGCATGTTCGCCCACGCCGAGCGCCTGCATAAGCAGGGCATCCCCTTCATCTTCGATCTGGGCCAGGCCATGCCGCTGTTCGACGGCGCCGACCTGGAACGCATGCTCGGCCTGGCGCAGGCCCTGACGGTGAATGACTATGAAGCCGGCGTGGTGGAACAACGCACCGGCCGTAGCATGGCCGACATCGCCACCAAGCTGCAGGCCGTGGTCGTCACGCGCGGCGCCGAAGGCGCCACGCTGCTGACCGAAGGCAAGACGATCCAGATCGCGCCGGTGCGCGCCACCCAGGTGGTCGATCCCACCGGTTGCGGCGACGCGCAGCGCGGCGGCCTGCTCTACGGCCTGACCAGCGGCTGGAGCTGGGAAGACAGCTGCCGCCTGGGCAACGTCATGGGCGCCATCAAGATCGCGTCGCGCGGTCCGCAGAACCACGCGCCTTCACGCGCCGAGATCGACGCCGTGCTGCACGCCACCTACGGCATCCATCTGCCGGTCTGAACGCGTTCCTGGCGGGTTCGGATCGTTGCGGGAACCTGAAACCGCGCAGATGGTCCAACCACGGTCAAGAAAACCGGCCGCGGCGTGGGAACGCCGCGGCCGGTTTGCAAATCGATTTTCCGCCCATGGCGGTGAGTTTCAGTGTGTTGCACGTTAGACTGCCGCTGTGGCTGGGCAGGGTATGATCAGATCGTCGGCAGTGCCCGATTGAGGAGTCCAAATGAACCAAAGCAAAACCTTTTCCCTGTTGACGCCGCGTACTGGCCGGTGGTTGGCTGTGGCTGCCGTCGTGACTTCGATGGCGGTCCTGGGCGGTTGTGCCAATCGCAGCGCATCCAGCGGTGTGTATAGCTATGATCAGGCCCAGCGCGAGCAGATCGTCCGCACGGGCACGGTAACGGGCGTGCGCCCCATCGTCATCCAGAACGACAAGTCCAGCGGCGTCGGCATGCTGGCCGGCGGCGCGCTGGGCGGCGTGGCGGGCAACGCCATCGGCGGCGGCACGGGTCGCACCATTGCCACTGTCGGCGGCGCCATCCTCGGCGCCCTGGCGGGCAACGCGGTGGAAAACCAGGTCGGCAAGAATTCCGGCTACGAAATCACGGTTCGCCTGGATAACGGCGAAACCCGCGTCGTGGCCCAGGAAGCCGACGTGCCGATCAGCGTCGGCCAGCGCGTGCAGGTCATCAGCGGCGCCGGTCCCACGCGCGTCACGCCGATGTAAACGGTCGGCGCCAGCCAACAGAAAAGCCCGCGAAAGCGGGCTTTTCTGTTTTGGGAGGCCGCGATGACGGACCGCTTTGGGGCGCTCAAGGGAGGCAGGGGGCGGATGCCGCCGGAAAATCTGTCGCTCCGCTGCAACGCAGCACCCGGTATTTACCCGCAGGCGTTACGTTTACGCGCTTTTTATAGCGATTTGGTCTGTAAGTTTCATGGCGATTCGACGGTTGTAGTGCCATGATTGCATCCGTGAGCGATCTCGCCGCCTGACTTTGATGTAACCAAGTGCATCGACGGGCCGCTCCAGGATGCTGTAAATGTCAGTCGATTTTCAGCGATTTTTTGTATACTCGCCGTCCTGTATCTCGGGGCGGGGAATATTTTGCCGACGAGGCAATGTAACGCCGCACTCTCTATGCATACCGAGCAAGAACTCCACACCAAGATCGGCTCTATCGTCGAGTCGATCGTCATGAAGAAAGTCACTCCCGATACGCAACTGATTGCCTCTGGCCTGGTCGACTCGCTCGCCGCCGTGGATATCACGCTGGCGGTCGAGGCGGAGTACGGCTGCAGCATTCCGGCTCCCGAGATCGCGGAGCACCTGCAGTCGGTCCGCACGCTCGCCGGCTATGTCGCTGCCAATATTTAGCAATACCCGCCTGTTGTCCCATGTTGCAGCAGCCGCCACCGCGGTGGCGCTGGCGTATGGGGCCTTTTGTGGCGCGGACGACGTGTTGTCCAACATCGTCCATCCGGTTTCCACGGTGGCGGCGTCCAAGAGCAACTACCTGCCCAATCTGGGGCCGGATTGGGGCACGCAGCACGTCAACCTGAACCGGCTGGGCAATGCGCTCAGCGACGGCACGCTGGTGGTGCTCGGTTCGTCCGAGTTGTCCAGCCATGACCTGCGTTTCGTGCCTTACCGCTTCTTCCCCGAAGAACTGAAGGTGCCGACGCTGGCCTACGGCCACGCCATGTTCCAGTCGTACGGCATCGTCAGCGTGCTCGAGTCGGTGGCGGATTCGCTGACGCCGAATACGCGGTTGGTGATCATGGTGTCGCCGGCCTGGTTCGCCTCGGGCGGCCAGCTGCCGCGCAGCGCGTTCGCCGAGCACGTGACCGGCCCGGTCTGGGAACGCCTCTGGGACAAACCCAGCACGCGCGAACAGATGCAGACCTGGATCAGCGACAACGCCAACTGGGGCCTTCTGTGGCTGATCGCCAATGGCCAGGTCGCCGAGCTCAAGGACAAGCTGTCGCTGTGGTGGAACGCGCGCAAGGAACCCGCGCCCGACCGTCCGCGCAGCAAGCTGTCGGTGCCCGCGCACCGTTTCGTCTCGTGGCCCTCGTCGGCCAAGCTCAATGCCGGCCAATGGTCGCGCCTGACGCACGAGGCGCGCGAAGTCGAGCACCAGCTGGGCAGCAACAACCCCTACGACGTGCGCGACGACTACTACAAGCAGTACCTGGCGCCGCTGTATTCGCCGGCGCGCAATGAATTCGCCAACGTCGATCCGCTCACCCGCACCGAGCTGGGCGACCTGTCGCGTGTCATGGCCTTGCTGCAACGGCGCAAGGTCAAGGCCTACTTCGTGATCCAGCCGTTCAATCCCAAGCTCATCCTGGACGTCGAGCGTTTCGACCCGGTGGTGGCCGCCATCACCGGCATGTGCCAGCGCTACCAGATGGGTTGCCTCGATATGTACAGCATTCCCTTCGAACCGGGCATGGTGCGTGATGACATGCATCTGGCCGAGCTCGGTTGGGCGATGGCGGACCAAGGCATTGCGGAGTACTTTTCCCGATGAACCCCTCACAGAAAACCGATGCGACGCCGGACGGCGCCGCCCAGGGGCCGGACGCCCGCAAGGCGGCCAAGGCCTGGGGGCGCCGCTTCTTCTGGCATCTTTGCCTGTATATCGGGGTGATCCTGGTGTTCGTGCTGCAGGCGCAGCCCACCACGGGTAGCGGCGGACCTATCAAGGTCGAATTCCAATATCAACAGTTCTGACCGCAGCATGGAATTGTTCGCAAGCTTGAGCTTCTTCGGCGGCGCCCTGTTCGGCGGGCTGGGTCTGTTGGCGTACCGTTCGTTCGGCATGCCCCTGCGCATCGGCTATCGCCACATCATCGGCGTGATCTGCCTGGGCGTGTGGATGGCGGTGTTCTGGGCGCGTCCCTACCAGCCAATTGCGCTGCTGGCCATTTCGGGCAGCGCGCTGTGGGCCATGCGCCGCAACTACATCCCGACCTGGCTGGCCGTCATCATCACCATGACGCCGCTGCTGCTGGTGAAGACCGGCGTGTCGCACCTGGGCGCGATGCTGGGCCTGTCGTTCGCCACCTTCCGCGCCATCGACGTGCTGCTGTTCGCGCCGCGCAACGAGCGCGTGTCGCCGCTGGACTACTTCATCTACCTGTTCTTCCCGCTGACGCTGCTGGCCGGTCCGATGTACCGCTGGCGCAGCTTCCAGGCCGACCTCAAGCGCGGCTACGAAGGCGTGAACCTGAACACCCGGCTGGCGGGCCTGGAACTGATCATGCTGGGCGTGATCCAGAAGTTCGGCCTGGCCGAACTGATCTGGCGCTACGGCCTGTCGACGCTGGACGCGCACGACTACTCGTTCACCGGCGTGGCGCTGAACGCCTCGCTCTACAGCGCCTACCTGTTCTTCGATTTCGCCGGCTATTCCACCATGGCCATCGGCATCGGCATGCTGTTCGGATTCACCCTGCCGATCAACTTCCGCAACCCGCTGGCGACGCTCAATCCGCAGGACTTCTGGCGCCGTTGGCACATCAGCCTGTCCGAATGGCTGCGCGACGTGGTGTTCATGCCGATCTACAAGGCGCTGAGCAAGACCGCGTTCTTCTCGCGCCACCGGATGGCGGCGCAGAACATCGGCATCTTCGCCACGCTGCTGGCGATGGGCGTGTGGAACGGCCTGTCGGTGCACTACATCGTCAGCGGCCTGATGTTCGGCGCGTACTCGGTGGGCCACAACCTGCTGATCAACGCCGCGCGCACCCGGCCGGCCCTGCAGGCCACGCTGGCGCGGCCCGTCATGCGCTTTCTCGGGCGCGTCCTCACCCTGATTCTGGCTGCCCTGGCGCTCTACGTGTTCAGCGGTCGCAGCCCCATCTGACGCCCGGAGTTTCGGCATGCGTTTCGACCTGAAGACTTTCCAGTTCGTTGACTCCGCGCGCGCGCCCGACGCGCTCGCGGTGGTCGGCGCCGACCGCAGCCTGACCTGGGCGCAACTGCGCGACGAAGCCACGGCCTGGGCCGACGAGGCGCGCGCGCATGGCGCGGCGCCGGATGTGCCGGTCGCCATCTATGGCCACAAGGAAGCCTCGTTCTTCGTCGCCATGGTGGGGGCGCTGCTGATCGGCGCGCCGTTCGTGCCGGTCGACACCATCTATCCGCCCGAGCGCCTGCGCCGCATCGTCGAGATCGTGCGCGCCGCCGCCGTCTATGACGCCGCGGCGCGTGGCTTCGAGCCGGGCGAGGGCGCCGAGCTGGCCGAGCGCGGCCTGGCCTACGTCATGTTCACGTCCGGCAGCACCGGCGACCCCAAGGGCGTGCAGATCGGCCGCGAAAGCGTCGGCCTGCTGGGCGACTGGATGCTCGGCAGCTTCGGTCTGGGCGAGGCGCCGGTGTTCATGAACCAGGCGCCGTTCAGCTTCGACCTGTCGATGTACGAGGTGTTCGCCACGCTGGCCGCCGGCGGCACCTGCGTGCTGAACTCGCGCGAGCAGATCGGCGCGGCCGCGACCTGGATGAGCCGGCTGGCGCAGAACGGCGTGACGGCCTGGGTCTCGACGCCGTCGTTCGCCCACCAGCAACTGGCCAACCGCGACTTCTCGCCGGCCACGTTGCCGACGCTGCGCACCTTCCTGTTCTGCGGCGAGCCCCTGCCGGCGGCGCTGGCCAAGAAGCTGCGCCAGCGTTTTCCGGACGCGGTGATCCTGAATACCTACGGTCCGACCGAGGCCACCGTGGCCACGACCTGGATCGCCATCACCGACGCGGTGCTGGCGGCGCACGATCCGCTGCCCGTCGGCCACGCCAAGCCCGATTGCGAACTGCGCATCGAGGACGGCGAGATCTGCATCATCGGCGACCACGTCATGCGCGGTTACCTGAACCGCCAGGACCTGAACGAGGTCAAGCTGTTCGTGGCCGAGGACGGCCGCCGCGGCTTTCGCACCGGCGACCTGGGGCAGCTGGACGCGGACGGCCTGCTGTTCTGCCGCGGCCGCATGGACGACCAGATCAAGCTGAACGGTTATCGCATCGAGCTGGCCGAGATCGACGAGGCCCTGCATGGCCTGCCGGGCGTCGAGGGCGGCGCCTGCGCGGTGCTGCGGCGGCCGGACGGCACCGCGGTGCGCCTGATCGGCTTTGTCGCCGGCGTGGCGGCCGAGCAGGCCGAAGCCAGCCTGCTGGCGCAGGATGCGTTGACGGGGTGGAAGGATAAGCTGGGGCAGCGCCTGCCGCCCTATATGGTGCCGTCCGAGCTGGTGGCCTGCGCCGCGCTGCCGATGTCGAACAACCACAAGATCGATCGCAAGAAGCTGATCGATATCTACGCCGCGATTCCGGCGTAACGCGCCGCCCGCGGCGTGCGCCAGAGACGGCCCGGGCAGTTCGCCGGGCCGTTGCCGTTTCAGACGCCCATCATGCTGTAGCTCAGGCGCGCCAGCACCATCAGCAGGACCTGGGCCACGATCAGCAGCACCAGCGGCGAGAAGTCGATCGAGGTGCGTGGCAGCAGCCGGCGGATGGGATCGAGCATCGGCGCGGTCAGCGCCTGCAGCATCGGCATCATGGGCGCCATCGGGTTGACCCACGACAGCACCGCCTGGATCAGCGTCAGCCACACCACCAGGTTCAACGCCCATTTGAGCGCCATCAGCAGCGCCGACAGCATGGCCGAGGGCAGCAGCGCGGCCGGGATCAGCGCGCCGATCGCGATCAGCCAGATCAGCAGCAGATAGACCAGCGCGGCCAGCCAGGTGGCGACCAGGCTGGTCCAGTCGATCTTGTTGCCGGCGGGAATGATCTTGCGCAGGGGCAGCACCAGCCAGTTGGTGGCTTGGTAGATGACGCGCGCCAGCGGATTGAAGGGATGCAGCCGTATCGCGTGCATCCAGGCGCGGGCGATGAGTGCGGCGCCGAACAGCGTGAACGCGATTTCGAGCAGGAAGCGAAGGATTTCACCGAGCATGGACGCTATCTACCTAATGATGACGGCTTTTATTGTCTCACGGCATTGCGGCAACGGTAGCGCCCAGGGCGCGGGGACACGCTTCTTTCTTCGGGCTGGGGACAAATAAAAACCGCCTGGCCGGGGCCAGGCGGTTTGAGGTACTGCTACCGTTGTGACCGGTCCGATTACGGACGGCCACCCGTCGGGAACGGCCACGACGCGGCGGGGTTCAGCGCGGTCTTCGCGCCCGGGGCAGCAGCCGTGGACGGCGGCGTGGCGGGCTTCTTCGGAGCGGCTTTCTTCGCAGCGGGCTTCTTGGCAGCGGCGGGCTTCGCAGCAGGCTTGGCGGCCGGCTTGGCAGCGGGCTTCGCGGCAGGCTTGGCAGCGGGCTTCTTGGCAGCCGGGGCCTTCTTGGCTACGACTTTCTTGGCAACCGCCTTCTTGGCGGGGGCCTTCTTGGCAACCGCCTTCTTGGCGACGGCCTTCTTGGCTACCGCTTTCTTGGCGACGACCTTCTTGGCTACCGCTTTCTTGGCGACGGCCTTCTTGGCTACCGCTTTCTTGGCGACGACCTTCTTGGCCGCTGCCTTCTTGGCTACCGGCTTCTTGGCCGCGACTTTCTTGGCGACGGCCTTCTTGGCTACCGCTTTCTTCGCGACCTTCTTGGCGGCCGGCTTCTTGGCGGCAACCTTCTTCACCGCCGGCTTCTTGGCGGCGACCTTCTTGACGGCTACCTTCTTGACGGCAGCTTTCTTGGCCGGAGCGGCCTTCTTCGCTACTGCCTTCTTGGCGGCGGGCTTCTTCACCGCTTTCTTTACGGCTTTCTTGGCTGTTGCCATGGTCATGCTCCTTAGGTTCAGGGGTCCCAGAACTTAAACCCGTGCCCCGATCCGCCAACAAGGCGAACCGTGCCCGGGCTATTCATCGGCGCATGCCGCTGTTCTGTGCGAGCAACAGCTACTACGGTTTGCGCTAATGAATTCGGCACAGCCATTTGATATGGCCCCCGCTCCTTTGGCGCGAGCCATTTCAAATGGCGCCGGTGGGCAGTCTGATCACAGACCGCCTACCGCTTGTTCTACGTGTTCGAAAACACCCTGACCTGGGAGATCGTCCTCGAGCCTGGCGCGAACGCGACGCTCTTTGGCAGAGCGTGCCCGCGCCGGGCCCGAAGGCGAACTACGTTACTCCCAGCTCAGCGTGCCACCGGTTTGGTATTCGATCACGCGAGTTTCAAAAAAGTTGCGTTCCTTCTTAAGATCGATCATCTCCGCCATCCACGGGAAGGGATTCTCTTCCTGCGGGTACAGCGGTTCGATACCGATTTGCTGGCAACGACGGTTGGCGATGAAGCGCAGGTAGGATTTGAACATGGGAGCGTTCAAGCCCAACACGCCGCGCGGCATCGTGTCTTCGGCGTAAGCGTATTCGAGTTCGACCGCTTTGCGGAAGAGTTCTCGAATTTCTTCGCGGAATTCCGGCGTCCACAGATGCGGATTTTCCAGTTTGACGGTGTTGATCAGGTCGATGCCGAAATTGCAGTGCATGGATTCATCGCGCAGGATGTACATGTACTGCTCGGCGGCGCCGGTCATCTTGTTCTGGCGACCGAGCGCCAGGATCTGCGTGAAGCCAACGTAGAAGAACAGGCCTTCCATCAGGCAAGCGAAGACGATCAGCGACTTCAGCAGCGTCTGGTCGGCCTCGGGCGTGCCCGTCTTGAAGTTGGGGTCCGCGATCGCGTCGATGAACGGGATCAGGAACTCGTCCTTGGCGCGGATGGACGGCACTTCGTTGTAAGCGTTGAAGATCTCCGCTTCGTCCAGGTCCAGGCTTTCGACGATGTATTGATAGGCGTGCGTGTGGATCGCTTCTTCGAAGGCCTGGCGCAGCAGGAACTGGCGGCATTCGGGCGCCGTGATGTGGCGGTAGGTGCCCAGCACGATGTTGTTCGCGGCCAGCGAGTCGGCCGTGACGAAGAAACCCAGGTTGCGCTTGACGATGCGGCGCTCGTCCTCGGTGAGCCCGTTCGGGTTCTTCCAGAGGGCGATGTCGCGCGACATGTTGATTTCCTGCGGCATCCAGTGGTTCGCGCACGTGGCCAGGTATTTCTCCCATGCCCACTTGTACTTGAACGGCACCAGCTGGTTGACGTCGGTCTCGCCATTGATGATGCGCTTGTCGGCAACCTTCACGCGTTGCGAGGTGGCGCTGCCGCTGGCCGTCAGGCCGGCCGCATGCTGCGGCGCGGCCGGGGTCGGCATGGCGGTGTCGCCGAACACGCCGGTCGCCGCCCGGACTTCGGGCGCAGCCTGCCCGCCCGCCGCGGGCGCGGGGGCTTGTGTAGGTTGCGTGGCGAGGGTGTCGTCTTCCCAATTAATCATGATTCATTCTCCGGAGGCGGTTTATTGGCAGGCTTCGCACTCTTCGAAGCCGGGGTCGCCCGGCCGCATGGTGCAAACCGCCCCGAGAACTTCGGGTTCCGGCAAAACAGGTGCAGCGGACACGGGGGCGGCGGTGGACTGGCCACCGGCGCTGACGGCGTTCAGTTCGCCGCCGCGTCCCGTCGACTTCTCGGCGCTGGTGGCGCCAAGGGTACGCAGGTAATAGGTCGTCTTCAGGCCACGCTTCCAAGCCAGCTTGTAGGTGTCGTCCAGCTTCTTGCCGGAGGCGCCGGCCATGTAGATGTTCAGCGACTGGGCTTGATCGATCCACTTCTGGCGACGCGAGGCGCATTCCACCAGCCAGCTCGGTTCGACTTCGAACGCGGTGGCGTAGAGTTCGCGGAGTTCGGAAGGTACGCGATCGATGCGGGACAGGCTGCCGTCGAAGTACTTGAGGTCGGCGACCATGACTTCGTCCCAGAGACCGAGTTTCTTCAGGTCACGCACGAGGTAATCGTTAACGACCGTGAACTCGCCGGAGAGATTCGATTTGACGTACAAGTTCTGGAAAGTGGGTTCGATGCACGCAGATACACCAATGATATTGGAAATAGTCGCGGTTGGGGCGATTGCGATGCAATTGGAGTTGCGCATGCCGTGTTGATTGATGCGCGCGCGCAACGCATCCCAATCGAGCGTGCTCGATTCATCGACCTCGACGTGACCACCGCGTTCGTCACGCAGCATCTTCAACGTGTCTTGCGGCAGGATGCCACGCGACCACAGCGAGCCTTCGTACGATTGATAGCGGCCACGTTCTTCAGCCAGCAGGCTCGAGGCCCAGTAGGCGTGATAGCACACGGCTTCCATCGAGGTGTCGGCGAATTCGACGGCGGCGTGCGAGGCGTACGGCACGCGCATCATCTGCAGGCAGTCCTGGAAACCCATGATGCCCATGCCCACCGGACGATGGCGCGCGTTGGAGTTGCGGGCCTTCTCGACGGCGTAGTAGTTGATGTCGATGACGTTGTCGAGCATGCGCATGGCGATGCTGACGGTGCGCTTGATCTTCTCGTGGTCGAGTTCGAAACCGCCGCCGGCGGCGGGCTTCATGTGCGCGACCAGGTTCACCGAACCCAGGTTGCAAACCGCGATTTCCGATTCGTTGGTGTTCAGCGTGATCTCGGTGCACAGGTTCGAGCTGTGGACCACACCGACGTGCTGCTGCGGCGAACGGATGTTGCACGGATCCTTGAACGTGATCCACGGGTGGCCGGTTTCGAACAGCATCGACAGCATCTTGCGCCACAGGTTCAGCGCCGGCATCTTCTTGAACAGCTTCAGGTCGCCGCTGGCAACGCGCGCTTCATAGCCGATGTAGGCTTCTTCGAAAGCCTTGCCGTACTTGTCGTGCAGGTCGGGGCAGTCGGACGGCGAGAACAGGGTCCATTCGCCGCCTTCCATGACGCGCTTCATGAACAGGTCGGGAATCCAGTTCGCCGTGTTCATGTCGTGGGTGCGACGACGCTCGTCGCCGGTGTTCTTGCGCAGTTCGAGGAATTCCTCGATGTCCAGGTGCCACGATTCCAGGTAGGTGCAGACCGCGCCCTTGCGCTTGCCGCCCTGGTTCACCGCCACGGCGGTGTCGTTGACGACCTTCAGGAACGGGACCACGCCCTGGCTTTCGCCGTTGGTGCCCTTGATGTGGCTGCGCAGCGCGCGCACCGGGGTCCAGTCGTTGCCCAGGCCGCCGGCGTACTTGGCCAGCAGCGCGTTTTCCTTGATGGCGTCGTAGATGCCTTCCAGGTCGTCGGAGACGGTGGTCAGGTAGCACGACGACAGCTGCGAGTGCAGGGTGCCCGAGTTGAACAGCGTCGGGGTCGAGCTCATGAAGTCGAACGACGACAGGATCTCGTAGAACTCGATGGCGCGGGCTTCGCGGTCGGTCTCGCGCAGCGCCAGGCCCATGGCCACGCGCATGAAGAACACCTGCGGCAGTTCGATGCGGGTGCCGCGGATGTGCAGGAAGTAGCGGTCGTACAGGGTCTGCAGGCCAAGGTAGCCGAACTGCAGGTCGCGCTTGGCGTTCAGGGCGAGGCCCAGCTTGGTCAGGTCATAGCCGGCCAGGTCGGGCGACAGCAGGCCGCCTTCGATGCCGCGGGCGATGAAGGTGGGGAAGTACTCGGCGTAGCGGGCGGCCATGCCGTCCTGCGAGACTTCTTCGCCCAGCACTTCCTTGCGGATCGTGTGCAGCAGCAGGCGGGCGGTGACCTGGCTGTAGGCCGGGTCCTTCTCGACCAGCGCGCGCGCCGACAGAATGGCGGACTTGAACACTTCGTCGACGGGGATGCCGTCGTACAGGTTCTTGACCGTTTCCTTCAGGATGGCTTCGGAGTCGATGAATTCGGCCAGGCCTTCACCGGCGGCGACGATGGTGGCGCGCAGTTCGGCGATGTCCAGCGGACGGCGGACACCCGCGTCCGTGACGTGCAGCACGTTTTCCTGCGGCGTCGTGTCGGCCTTCTGCTGGCCTTCGGCGGCCGCGGCGGCGGCGCGTTCCTGGGTGCGCTTTTCGCGGTAGAGCACGTAGGCGCGGGCGACGTCATGCTGGCCCGAGCGCATCAGGGCCAGTTCGACCTGGTCCTGGATGTCTTCGATGTGGAAGGTGCCGCCGCCCGGACGGTTGCGCACCAGCGCGTTGACGGCCTGGGTCGTCAGCTGTTCAACCAGCTCGCGCACGCGGGCCGAGGCCGCGCCCTGGCCGCCATTGACGGCCAGGAACGCCTTGGTCATGGCGATGGCGATCTTGCCGGGTTCGAACCCGACCACCGAGCCATTGCGGCGAATGATGTTGTAGCTGGCCCATTGCCCGCCATTGGCGTCGGCAGGGGAATCGGTTTGAGAGGGCGGCACGGCCGAGGGCCGGGTCACAGAGGCGATCGTAGTCTGCATGGAAGCTCCTGTGCGAAAAGCGCGTAGATAGCGACATGACGACGTCATGTCAGGTACGAAATTGGATCTTATTGAGGGGGGCGCAACGCTTGGACGGACGAATCCGTATGGCGTGGCCGACGAGTATCAGCGGTTAGGCGACCACAACATGTAGTGTAGCACCCCTCGTTGGACACTAATTCTAGTGATCGAGTACGACAGCTACAAGAAGAAGATAGGATCAGGTTCCCAAAACATTGTTACTAAATGCACTGGGCGCGCCTAGCAAGGCGCGCCCAGGAGAATGCCGCTCAGCGCGAGTGTTTATGCGGTTTTCCGCAGGGGTACATCGCGCGGGGCAGGCGCCGTATAGCTCTGCATCGAGCGGGCCAGCTCCGTCCTGTACTTCTCGACGTTCGCGGCCTTCACGTGGCCGAAGCCGCGGATGGTTTCTGCAAGGGCGGCGATTGTAGCTGCTTGCGCCAGGTTGTCGCGATTCAACCCTGCGAGCAACTGGTCTATGGTCTGGCGGTACTCGCCCACCAGCGCGCGTTCCATCTTGCGCTCGGCGGTGTGGCCGAACGGATCGAACCAGGTGCCGCGCAGGCGCTTGAAGCGGGTCAACAGCCTGAGCGCGGTCATGGTGCGCGGGCCCAGCGTCACCTTGCGCGGCACGCCGGTGCGCGGGTCCTTGCGCGCGAAGATCGGCGGCGCCATGTGGAAGCGCAGGCTGTAGTCGCCTTCGAACTGGCCCTTGAGCTGGGCCTGGAAGGCTTCGCCGGTGTAGAGGCGGGCGACTTCGTATTCGTCCTTGTAGGCCATCAGCTTGAACAGGCCGCGCGCCACCGCCATGGCCAGGCGCGGTGTCTTGGCGTCGGGCGCCAGCTCGCGTTCGCGCGCGGCGACGCGCTCGACCACGTCGCGGTAGGCCTGCGCGTAGGCGGCGTCCTGGTAGGCGGTCAGGTCGTCGACGCGGCGCGCCACGGCGCGTTCGAAGCTCTCCGGCACATGCAGTTGCACCACCTGGGCGCGCGGGCGCAGCGCGCCGTCCAGCGCGTCGGGCTGGTGCGCGGCCAGGCGGCCGCTGTCGAACGCGGCGCGGTTGGCGGCCACGGCGACGCCGTTCAGTTCGATGGCGCGGTTGATGGCGGCCTGCGACAGCGGCACGCCGCCGCGCTGCCATGCGTAGCCCAGCATGAACATGTTCGACAGGATGCTGTCGCCGAACAGGGCCAGCGCGGCTTCGTGCGCGTCGATGGCGGCGGTGTGATCGTCGCCCGCGGCATGGCGGATCTTGGCCAGCAGCGCCTCCGGCCGCATGGCGGCGTCCGGATTGCGGGTGAAATCAGACACCGGCGCGACGTAGGTGTTGACGGTGACCCGGGTGTGGCCGCGCCGCAGCGCGCCGAGCGAATCGGGCGCGACGGCGGCGACCGGGTCGCACAGGATGGCGGCGTCGGCCTGCTGCCAGTCCAGGCGCACCGGGCCGGCGGCGGCGCCCGCGGGCGCCAGGCGGATGTGGCTGACCACCGTGCCGCCCTTCTGCGCCAGGCCGGTCAGGTCCAGCACCGCGGCCGACAGGCCTTCCAGGTGCGCGGCCATCGAGACGATGGCGCCGATGGTGATGACGCCGGTGCCGCCCATGCCCGCCACCAGCAGGCGGTAGGGACGATCCAGCGCCGGCGCCTGCGGCAGCGGCAGTTGCTGGATCAGGCGCTGCAGGCGTTCCTGGTCGGCCTTGGGCGCGGCGCTCTTCCTGGGCTTGCCGCCCATGACCGAGACGAAGCTGGGGCAGAAGCCTTCGGCGCAGGAGTAGTCCTTGTTGCAGCTGGACTGATCGATGGCGCGCTTGCGGCCGTAGGGCGTTTCCAGCGGCACCACCGACAGGCAGTTCGATTTCACGCCGCAGTCGCCGCAGCCTTCGCACACGGCGCTGTTGATCAGCATGCGGCGGGCCGGGTCGGGGAACTGGTTCTTCTTGCGGCGGCGGCGCTTTTCGGCGGCGCAGGTCTGGTCGTGGATCAGCACGGTGACGCCGGGGATCTCGCGCAGTTCGCGCTGCAGGGCGTCGAGCTCGCGGCGGTGGTGTACCTTGATGCCGGCGCCCAGGTCCACGCCCTGGTATTTCTCGGGCTCGTCGCTGGTGACGACGATGCGGGCAACGTTCTCGCCGCGCAGCTGCTGGCAGATCTGCGGCACCGATATCGGACCATCCACCGGCTGGCCGCCGGTCATGGCGACGGCGTCGTTGAACAGGATCTTGTAGGTGATGTTGGCCTTGGCGGCCACGGCCTGGCGGATCGCCAGGTAGCCGGAGTGGTAGTAGGTGCCTTCCCCCATGTTCTGGAAGATGTGCGGCATCTTGGTGTAGCGCGACAGGCCGATCCAGTCGACCCCTTCGCCGCCCATCTGGGTCAGGCCGCCGGTGTCGCGGTCCATCCAGGCGGCCATGTAGTGGCAGCCCACGCCCGACAGCGCCTGGCTGCCTTCCGGCACCTTGGTCGAGGTGCTGTGCGGACAGCCGGAACAGAAGTAGGGGCGGCGGCGCATGCCGTCGGCGTCGTTGGACAGCATGTCCTGGCAGTCGAAGGTGGCCAGGTCGATGCCGGGCTGCAGGCCGGCGGCGCGCGACAGCCACTGGGCCAGCGGCCGCGCCAGCAGCGACGGGCGCAACTGGCCGGCGGACGGCACCAGCGCTTCGCCGTCGAAACCCTTCTTGCCGACCACGGTGGCGCGCTCGGGCAGGTTGAACAGCAGGTCCTTGAGCTGGGTCTCGACGACGGCGCCTTTTTCCTCGATCACGAGGATGTGCGAGAGGCCGAGCGCGAAATCGAGCATGCGCTCGGCGTCCAGCGGCCAGGTCAGGCCGGGCTTGTAGATGCGCACCGGCGCGTTGGCGGTGACGGTGTCCACGCCCAGGCGCGACAGCGCTTCCATGGCGTCCAGGTGGGCCTTGCCGACGGTGACGATGCCGACGGTGGCCTTGGGCGCCGGACAGGTGAGGCGGTCGATGCTGTGGCGGCGGGCGAAGGCGGCGACGGCCTTCATGCGCAGGTTCATGCGGGTTTCGACCGCCAGCGACAGGAAGTCGCGGGCGGAGTATTCCAGCGCTTCCGGCGGCAGGTCGGGATCGGCCGGCATGTCGTAGGCGCGCACCGGCGCGGGGGTGAAGGAGTGGCCGCTTTCGATGGTTTCGGACACGGCTTTGAAGGCGACCCAGGTGCCGGAATGGCGCGACAGGGCCCAGCCCCACAGGGCGAAGGTTTCGTATTCGTCGATCGAGGCCGGGTGCACGATGGGTATCTGCCAGCCGATCAGCGAGGCCTCGCTGGCGTGCGGGATCGAGGAGGAGACGGCGGTGTGGTCATCGCCCACCACCACCAGCACGCCGCCGTGGCGCGAGGCGCCGGCGGCGTTGCCGTGGTGCAGGGCGTCGCCGGCGCGGTCCACGCCGGGGCCCTTGCCGTACCACATGGCGAAGACGCCATCGACGTTGCGGTCGGCGCGCACGCCGGCCTGCTGGGTGCCCATGACGGCGGTGGCGGCCATGTCTTCGTTGATGCCGGGCAGGAACGAGATCTGGTTGGCGTCGAGCGCCTTCTGCGCCTTCCACATCGCCATGTCGACGCCGCCCAGCGGCGAGCCGCGGTAGCCGGAGACGAAGCCGGCGGTGTTCAGGCCGCGCTCGCGGTCGACGCGGCGCTGGGTCAGCATGATGCGGACCAGCGCCTGCGTGCCGGTGAGGAAGATGCGGCCGGTCTCGCGGGTGAGGTTGTCGGCGAGCTGGTAGTCGAGGTCCAGCGTGGGCTCGGGGGCGGGAGTGCCGTCCATCATGAATGCTCCTGTAGTCGGCACCATGATAGGTTCGCGCGGCATCGGGTTTATTGCGTTTTCGGATCGTGCTATCCCTATAATTCGCAATGAATATTTCGTGTTCGCGGAATTTCGACCCAAACAGGAGACAAAACGATGGACAAGACCGATATCGGCATCCTCAAGGCCCTGCAGGAGGATGGCCGGGCCTCGGCGCAGCAGCTTTCGGACAAGGTGGGGCTATCGGCGGCGCCGGTGTGGCGGCGGGTGAAGGCGCTGGAGGCCAGCGGCGTGATCCAGGGCTACAGCGCGCAGGTGGATCGCAGCAAGGTGGGGCTGGGCTGTATGTTCGCGCAGATCAGCCTGGAGCGGCATTCGGCGAATACGGTGGAGAACTTCGAGCGGTCGGTGCGGGATGCGCCGGAGATTCTCGAATGCTATGCGGTGACTGGGGATTCGGATTTTCTGCTGAAGATCCTGGTGGAGAGTCCGGAGGCTTATGACCGGTTCCTGCATCGGTTCTTGTTCAATATGCCTGGGATTCGGCAGACGCGGACGATTGTGGCGTTGCGGGAGATCAAGCATGAATTGAAGTTGCCTTTGTAGGGCGGCTTCTATGTCTGTTCTTGCGGCGGATTGGGTTCTTTAGCCGCGGGAGCCGGGGCAGGCGGGGGATGGCGGGGCTACGATTGCGGTCCGGAGCCTTCGCTCCGGACTGCCCCGTTGTCATCCTCGTCCGCCTTCGGCTCCCTTCGGATTCCCTCGGGCGCAATCTACACGCCCCGCCATCCCCCGCCTGCCCCGGCTCCCGCTCACGATGAGACTTAATGGGCGGTTTTGGGATTGTCTCTATATATAGAGTGTCTTACTGGGGCTGGATGCCGGAGATTTTGATCCATTCCTTCCAGCGGGCGGTGTCTTCCTTGACGAAGGTGTCGAAGCGGGCGGTGTCCATGGCTTCGGGGGTGAGGCCCAGGGCGCGGAGTTTGTCGGCGGTGGCGGGGTCGTTGACGGCGGCCTGGGTGGCGGCGTTCATCTTGGCGACGACGTCGGGCGGGGTGCCGGCGGGGGCGGAGATGCCGAGCCAGCCGGCGACGATGAAGTCGGGGTAGTAGGTCGACATGGTGGGGACGTCGGGCCAGGCGGGGTGGCGCTGGGCGGCGGTGACGGCGAGGGGGGGGGGCGAGGCCCTTGCCGTCGATCTGGCCCATGGCGGTCAGGTAGTCGACGAAGGCGAAGCCGATCTGCTTGCCGCGCAGGTCGGTGATGATCTGGGTGATGTTCTTGTAGCCGGCGGCGCCGATGTTGATGCCGGCGCGTTGCTTGAAGAGTTCGGACGGCACTTGCGAGGACGAGCCGTAGTAGCCGAAGAAGACTTCGCCGGGATGCTTCTTGGCGTAGTCGACCAGCTCGGGCACGGTGCGATAGGGGCTGTCGGGGGCGACGATGCCGACGGTGCCGAAGGTGCCGAGCATGCCGATCTGCACGAAGTCCTTTTGCGCGTCGTAGGGCAGGCGCTTGTAGAGGAACTGGTTGGCGGCGTGGGTGGAGTTGGTGGACAGCAGGAAGGTGTAGCCGTCGGCGGGGGCGTTCTTGGCGGCATTGGTGCCGACGATGCCGCCGGCGCCGGGGCGGTCTTCGACGATGATGGTCTGGCCGATCTGCTTGCCCAGGAACTGGGCGAAGGTGCGGGCGGTGAGGTCGGCGGCGCCGCCGGCGGCGGACGGGACGATCAGCGTGATGGGTTTTTCGGGCCAGCCGGCCGCGTGGGATGCGCCGGCAAGAAGCAGGCTGGCGGCGGCGAGCGCGTGGCGCAGGAATGCGCGGGGCGCGAGGGCGGTGAGGGTCATGCTTGTCTCCTGGGGCGGCGGTGGCGCCGTCATGTTCTATGGCTTGCGGTGTGTTTCATGGCGCGCTGAACGCGCGCCGGGTGGATCGGTCTGGGGTTCGTGGGCGGATGTCGGTGGCTGGGCGTGTGTCTGGCGTGGGCGGGCGTCGCGGCTCAGTCGAACTGCTGGCGATACCAGTCGAGGATCGCGTCCGCGCTGACCTGCCATGCGTCGCCGTACATCATGCAGTGCGGCTGTCCGGCGAGGACGGCGTGGGAAAAGCCGAACAACTGCGCGATGGCGCGGTCCTGGCCGGGCGGGTGGCGATCGTGGGTGTCCAGGCCGGCCTCCAGGCACAGGCCGGGGGCGGTGACGGCGGCGGGGTCGACGGGCACGCGCAGCAGGTAGCGGTCGTTGAGCACGCGCGGGCTTTCGGGGTTGAGGCGTTGCATGACGGCGCTGACGTCGCGCGTCGGCGAGGTGGCCAGGAAGCGGGCGCGGATCTCGCTGGCGGCGGGCACGGCGCGCACGGTATCCGCCGGCACGGGCGGCAGGCCCAGCGCGCCGGGCAGGTTGGCGGGCGGCGAGGGCGCCATCAGCACCACGCCGGCGACGGCGCGCTGGCTGGCGGCCAGCAGCGCGGGCAGGGCGCCCATGCTGTGACCCACCACGACGGTGGGCGCATCCAGCAGGTCGAGCGCGCTGACGACGTCGGCGGCTAGGTCGGCGATGCCGGCGTCGATGAAGCCGGGCGCCTGCGGCAAGGGGCCGTGGCCGCGCACGTCGATGGCGGCGCAGGCCAGGCCGGCGCGGGCGAAATGGTCCAGGTAATGGGCGTAGCACCAGGCGCCGTGATAGGCCCCGGGCACGAGCAGCAGGCCGGGCCTGCCGTTGGGCGCGGCGGCGGTCAGCAGCCGGCCCTGGCCGGCGGGGCGGACGGGCAGCCGGTCGGTCAGGCTGAAGTCGAGCGGATCGACGGCGCGGGCGGCGGCGGGGGAAAGGGTCGCGGTAGTCATTGCGGCCATGTTAAGTGCCGCCCTATGATGAGAAAACTTTATTTTTCCTATGATTTGATAAGTTCCTCAAATCAGGTGCCACGATGCCCGCCTTGCCCGAACTCTCCATTGCGCACTACCGGCACTTCCTGCTGGTGGCCGAATTGCGCAGCTTCCGCGCCGCCGCCGCGCGCGCGTTCCGTTCGCAGCCGGCGCTGTCGCTGTCGATCCGTGAAATGGAGCAGCGCCTGGGCCAGCCGCTGTTCGAGCGCGGCAACGGCAACGCGCTGACGCGCTTCGGCCAGGACTGCCTGCCGCTGGCGCGCGAACTGGTCGAGCACCATGACCGCGTGGCGGGCACGCTGGCGGGGCTGGCCAGCAACGAGGCCGGCACCCTGACGATGGCCTCGGTGGCGACGGTCGCGACGCATTGGCTGCCCGAGCTGGTGGCGGCCTACCGCGAGCGGTTTCCGGCGGTGGCGCTGCGCCTGTTCGACGACAACTCGGAGGGCGTGGAGCGCATGGTGCTGGCGGGCGAGGTCGAGCTGGGCGTGTGCAGCCCGGTGCTGCGCGACCGGCGGCTGGCGTTCGAGCCGCTGCTGCGCGATGCCTTCGGCCTGGTCTGCCACCGGGGGCATCCGCTGGCCGGCCGCAAGTCCGTGACGTGGCGCGAGATCGCCGGGCTGCCGCTGGTGGGCACGGTGGCGCACCGGCAACTGGCGGACTATCCGCAGGCCGCGTTCATGATGGAGCGCCAGGTGTTCGTGTCCAACATGATGTCGCTGCTGGCGATGCTGGAGCGCGGCGTGGGCGTGACGGTGCTGGCGCGGCTGGGCGTGCCGCCGGATTCTCCCGGCCTGGCGTTCGTGCCGCTGGCCCGGCCGCGCATCGAGCGCGAGCTCGGCATCACGCGGCTGGCCGGCCGCAGCTTGTCGCCGGCCGCCGCGCGGATGGAGGAAATGCTGCGCGCCAAGGCCGCCCGCGGCGGTCGCAGTGTCGCTTGAAACCAACGCATTTTTGCGCGTTGAGGCCTTAAAACACGGGCTTTGCGGCGG
>NZ_CYTY01000036.1:0-18521 GCF_001298995.1 Achromobacter sp. 2789STDY5608615 | reverse complement strand
GTCAGCGGCGACCTGCAGGCGCTCACGGTGCTGTATCCCGACGGCCGCATGGCCTATGAGACGCAGCTGAAGATCGGCCGCAAGACCCGGCCGGCGCTGCGCGAGACGGGTTGCTGGAGCGTGGTGGACGGCGTCTACACGATGCAGACCACGCAATCGAACGGCGAGCTCGTCGATGCCGGCGATCCGATCTACATCAACCGCTACCGCGTCGAGAAGGTCGAACAGGCCAAGCTGACGCTGCGCGAGCTCAGGAGCGGTGGCCAGGTCGTGACCGCCCGCCGCATGCCGCAGGGCTACCGCCTGCCGTATTGATCCCCGGGGCCGTCCGGCCGCTGGCCGGACGTAACGCCGGGCGGACGCAATCGCGCCGCCGGCGTCGCCAAGCGCCCGGGGCTGCGGTAAGGTGCGGACTTCGTCCTCCATCCGCCGCCGGCCCTCCATGCCCGCCCTCTCTTCCGAAGCGCGCGCCATTGCGCTGCTTGCCCTGGCCGCTTTCGTCAGCGCCAGCGCCTTCCGTATCTGTGATCCCATGCTGCCGCAGCTGGCCGCCGAGTTTGGCGCCTCCACCGGCCAGGCCGCGCGCGCGGTGACTGCGTTCGCGGTGGCCTACGGCGTGCTGCAGATGTTCTTCGGCCCGGTCGGCGACCGCTACGGCAAGTACCGCGTCGTCAGCGTGGCGACGTTCGCCTGCGCGCTGGGCAGCGCCGGCGCCTTCGCGGCCGAGACGCTGGACGCGCTGGTGTTGTGCCGCGCGCTCTCGGGGGCCGCTGGCGCCGGCATCGTGCCGCTGTCGATGGCCTGGATCGGCGACACCGTGCCCTATGAGCGCCGCCAGGCGACGCTGGCGCGGTTCCTGACCGGCACCATCCTGGGCATGGCGGCCGGCCAGCTGGCCGGCGGCCTGTTCGCCGACACGCTGGGCTGGCGCTGGGCCTTCGCGGCGCTGGTGGGCGGCTATCTGGTGGTGGGCGCGCTGCTGCATCGGGAAGTGCGGCGCCAGCGCGCGCTGGGGCTGGGCGTGGTCGATCCGAACGCGCCGCGCCAGGGTTTCGTGGCGCAGGCGCGGCTGGTGCTGGGCACGCCCTGGGCGCGGGTGGTGCTGGCCACGGTGTTCATCGAGGGCCTGCTGGTGTTCGGCGCCCTGGCGTTCGCGCCGTCCTACCTGCATGAACGCTTCGATATTTCGCTGACCGCGGCCGGCGCGCTGGTGGCGGTCTACGCGGTGGGCGGGCTGCTGTACACGGTGGTGGCGGGCCGCATCCTCAAGCGGCTGGGCGAACGCGGCCTGGCGGTGGCGGGCGGGCTGGTGCTGGGGGTGGCCTTCCTGTCGTACCTGCTGGGGCCGGTATGGCTGTGGAGCCTGCTGGCCAGCGTGCTGGCGGGCTTTGGCTACTACCTGCTGCACGCGACGCTGCAGACCAATGCCACCCAGATGGTGCCGTCGGCGCGCGGCACGGCGGTGGCCTGGTTCGCGTCCTGCCTGTTCATGGGGCAGGCGGCGGGCGTGGCGCTGGCCGGCTCGGTGGTGGACGAGGCCGGCGCGGCGGTGCTGTTCGGCGGTTCGGCCGTGCTGCTGCCGTTGCTGGGCGCGTTCTTCTCGCGGGCACTGAAGACGCGGCCCAAGGCCGCCTAGGGCGACGGCAGCCGCGCGGCGCCGGCCCGCGAGGCCAAAGAAAAGCCCCGAACGGCCAGGCCGGGCGGGGCTTTTTCGTGGACGGGAAGTCCGATCAGATGGCGGCCAGGCGCTTGATCACGACGTCCTTGCCCAGCAGGGCCAGCACCGCGTCGACGGCGGGCGTCTGGGTCTGGCCGGTGACGGCCACGCGCAGCGGGATCGCCAGTTGCGGCATCTTCAGGCCGCGGTCGGCCAGCACCGCCTTGATCAGCGCCGAGATGGCCTCGCGGGTCCAGTCGGCGCCCTGGGCGCGCTGGGCGAAGTCGGCCAGCGCCTCGCGCGCGGCGGCGGTCAGGTGCTGTTCGACCAGCTCCGGCGCGGCCGGCTTGAATTCACCGCAGAACAGCATGGCGCCGTCGGCCAGCTGTTCCAGGGTCTCGGCGCGGTCCTTGAGCAGGCCCATCACGCCCGGCAGGTCGATCTTTTCCGGATAGCCGCCGCGATGGGCGACGCGCGGCGCCACGCGTTCGGCCAGTTCGGCGTTGTCCATCTGCTTGATGTAGTGGGCGTTGACCCAGTTCAGCTTCTTCGGGTCCCACTGCGAGGCCGACTTGGACAGGTGGCGGGTGTCGAACCATTCCACCAGCTGGTCGCGGCTGAAGAGTTCGTCGTCGCCGTGGCTCCAGCCCAGGCGCGCCAGGTAGTTGATCATGGCCTCGGGCAGGTAGCCCTCGTTGTCGTATTCCATGACGTTGACCGCGCCGTGGCGCTTGGACAGCTTTTCGCCGTCCGGGCCGAGGATCATGGGCACGTGGCCGTATTCGGGCAGGGTGGCGCCCAGCGCGCGCAGGATGTTGATCTGGCGCGGGGTGTTGTTGACGTGGTCGTCGCCGCGCAGCACGTGGGTGATGCCCATGTCCCAGTCGTCCACCACCACGCAGAAGTTGTAGGTGGGGGTGCCGTCCGGGCGCGCGATGATCAGGTCGTCCAGCTCGGTGTTGTCGAAGCTGATGGGGCCCTTGACCATGTCGTTCCAGGCGGTGGCGCCGTCCTGGGGATTCTTGAAGCGCACCACGGGCTTGCGGCCTTCGGGCACCGGCGGCAGGGTCTTGCCGGCCTCGGGGCGCCAGGTGCCGTCGTAGCGCGGCTTGTCGCCGCGGGCGCGGGCGGCCTCGCGCATGGCCTCGACTTCCTCGGGCGAGCTGTAGCAGTGGTAGGCGGTGCCGGCGGTCAGCATCTGCGCCACCACTTCGCGGTAGCGGTCCATGCGCTGCATCTGGTAGAACGGGCCTTCGTCCGGCTGCATGCCGAGCCAGTCCATGCTGTCCAGGATGGCCTGCACCGCTTCCGGCGTGGAGCGTTCGACGTCCGTGTCTTCGATGCGCAGCACGAACGTGCCCTTGTGGTGGCGAGCGAAGGCCCAGGAGAACAGCGCGGTGCGGGCGCCGCCCAGGTGCAGGAAGCCCGTGGGCGAAGGCGCGAAGCGGGTACGGATGGGGGAGGAGGCGTTGGAAGTCATAGGAACCAATGATAGCGGCAGCGGCGCCACGAAGCGGCGGCGGACCCGGCCTGGATCAAGCGGACGTGGGGGTTGTCTTGTTACGATGAACGCTATTTTAGATTAGTGCCTGTTCCCGCCATGCTGCGACACGCTCTTGCCCCGATGTTCGAACCCGGTTCGCTGGTGATCGTCGCCGATCGGCCGCTGCCGGCGGCGGGCTCCCTGTCGCCCGCGCTCAAGGCGAAAACCACGGTGGTGGCCTGCGAAACCGGCGCCGCGCCCGACCTGCCGGCCGCGCTCCAGGGCCTGGCCGCCGGCGAGCGGCCCGATCTGGCCCTGGTTTGCGTCTCGCCCGCCGTGCTGCCCGAGACCCTGCGCCGGCTGGCGCCGCTGGCGCCGCGCGCGGTCATCCTGCTGCCGCACGAGCTGCCCGATCCGTATCCGCGCGGCACGCTGGCGCTGTGCCGCGCCTGGGCCGAGGAAAACCGCTGCGAACTGCTGGGGCCGCGCTCGTTCGGCGCCCAGCGGCCGCATGCCGGCCTGAACCTGAGCCAGCACCCGGTGCTGGCGCGCGCCGGCCGCGTGGCGCTGCTGGCGCAGTCGCGCTCCATCATGGCGGCCGTCATGGACTGGGCCGAGGACGTGCACATCGGCTTTTCCACCGCCGTGTCGTTGGGCGACGAGGCGGTGGTGGGCCTGTCCAAGGTGCTGGACTACCTGGCCAGCGACCCGCGCACCGACAGCATCGTGCTGTACCTGGAAGACGTGGGCCCGGCGCGCGAATTCATGAGCACGCTGCGGGCCGCGGCCAGCGTCAAGCCGGTCATCGTGCTCAAGGCCGGCCGCGCCGACACCGACAGCGCCGACGCCATCTTCGATGCCGCCCTGCGGCGCGCCGGCGCGGTGCGGGTGCGCTACTTCGTGCAGCTGTTCTCGGCGGTCAAGGTGCTGGGCTACACGCGCCGTCCCAAGGGCCGGCGCGTGGCGCTGATCTCCAACGGCAGCGGGCCTCCCCAACTGGCCATGGACCTGATCGGCCCGGACGCCGCGGTGCTGCGGGCCGACCTGGCGCCGGCCACGCAGCGCGCGCTGGCGGCGATGCTGGAGCCGGACGCGGCCAGCACCAATCCGGTCATCACCTACGTGCCGCTGACGCCCGAACGCATCCGTGCCATTCTCGATGTGGTGCTGGACGACACTGGCGTGGACGGCGTGCTGGTGCTGCTGGCGCCCGACGCGCTGGCCGACATGCCGGCGGTGGCGCGCGAGCTGGCGCTGATCGCGCCCAAGGCCAAGAAACCGGTGGTCACCTGCTTCATGGGCGATGCCGGCATGCGGCCGTTGCGGCGCATGCTGGACGACGCCGGCACCTCGGCGTTCCGCACGCCCGAATCCGCGGCCGACGCCTTCGGCGTGCTGGCCACGCACCACTACAACCAGCAACTGCTGCTGCAGACCCAGCCGCCCGAGCCGGCCACCCACGTGCCCGACCTGGGCGCCGCCCGCGAGATCCTGGCGCGGGTGCGGGCCGATTGCCGGCGCGAACTGAATACCGCGGAGATCCGCGCGCTGCTGGCGCTGTTCTACGTGCCGCTGCGCGACATGCCGGTGGACGTGGCGGCCGCCGAGCCGGAGTCCCGCCCCATGGCGATCCGGGTGCGGCGCGATCCGCAGTTCGGGCCGGTCATCCGCTTCGGCGCCGGCGGCCCGGACGCGGTGCTGTCGCAATCCGATCGCGGCATCGACCTGCCGCCCCTCAACGGCTTCCTGGCGCGCCAGATGATCGAGCGCAGCCGCCTGTGGCGCCGGGTGCTGGCGCCGCGCGTCGGTCACCTGGCCGCCGAGGCGCTGCAGCAGGCGCTGGTGCTGGTCTCGGAGATGGTGTCGGAGCTGCCGGACATCGAGACGCTCGACATCGATCCGCTCTATGCCGGCGAAACCCATCTGCGCGCCGGCGGCCTGCGCATGATGCTGGCCGAGACGCCGGGCTGCGAGACGCCGCAGACCGCCGGTTATCCACACATGGCGATCCACCCGTACCCGGCGCGCCTGGTGCAGGTGCGCCGCTTCGCCGACGGCATCCCGTGGGTGCTGCGGCCGATCCGCCCCGAGGACGGCCAGCCGCTGCAGGACTTCATCCGCGGCCTGTCGGAGCGTTCGCGCTACATGCGCTTCGTGTCGATGATGCGCGAGCTGACGCCGCGCATGGTGTCGCGCTATACCCAGGTGGACTACCACCGCGAGCTGGCGCTGGTGGCCGCCACCCAGGTGCCCAACCCGGCCAACCGCGGCCATCCGCACGAAGTGCTGGTCGGTTTCGCGCACTACCTGCGCAACCCCGACGGGCGCGGCGCGGAATACGCGCTGGTGATCGGCGACGATTGGCAGCGGCGCGGCCTGGGCCGCCAGCTGATGACGGCGCTGATCGACGCGGCGCGCGAGCAGGGGCTGGAATACATCGATGGCCTGGTGCTGTCGACCAACCGGCCGATGCTGTCGCTGATGACCAGCCTGGGGTTCACCAACGATCCGGATCCGGAGGACCCGACCATGCGGCGGGTCTGGCTGGACCTGGACTGAGCCGGCGCCGGCCAGTGCCGGCGCCGTATCCCTGGCCGACCGCGCCCTGTCGGCGGCGGCATCTCCCGCCTGATATCAGGCCAAATCAGGCCGTCTTGCGCGCGGCCTGCGCCGGCCGCAGCCGCGTCGACACCTCATCCACCGACAGCACGTCGCCGAAGAACAGCAGCCAGCCATGCAGGGCGTTTTCGTGCTCGGCCGGCGTCACCGCGGCCAGCGCGTCGTCCACCATGATGGTGCGGAAATCGCGCATCATCGCGTCGCGCGCCGTCGATTCGCAGCAGACGTTGGTGACCGTGCCGGCGATCAGCAGCGTGTCCACGCCGCGTCCGCGCAGCAGCGGCTCCAGTTCCGACGAGCCCGTGGCCATGGCGCTGTAGAAGCGCTTGGTCACGCGCAGGTCGCTGTCGGCCGGCCGCAGGTCCGGATGCAGGGCGAAACCCGGCGCATCGCGGCGCAGGGTTTCCAGGCGTCGCGCGCTGCGCTCCGGCGTCAGCATCACGCCATGGTGGTGCGACCAGAAGGCGTCGGCGTTGTCGGATGCGGTCTGCACCCAGACCACCGTGCCGCCGGCCGCGCGCACCGCGTCGCACAGGCGGTTGACCGGCGCGATGATGTCGCGCGCCGCGGCGCATTCGCCCTGATAGCCAGGCAGCGTGAAGTACTGCTGCATGTCGATCACCACCACCGCGGTGCGGGCGCCGGGCAGGCTGTCGTAGGGATGCAGGCAGCCCTGGCGGGCGATGACGCGGTCCTGGACCCATTGCGGAATCTGCATGGCGGTTCCTTATCCGTAGCGCCGCGCCACGGCGGCTTCGATGCGGTACACCACCAGGTACATGACGCTGGAGATCAGCGCCAGCATGGCGATGGCGGTCATGACGATGTTCAGCTTGAAGACCTGGCTGCCGTTCATGATGAGAAAGCCCAGGCCCGAGTCGGCCGACTGGAATTCGCCGACGATGACGCCCACCAGCGCCAGGCCGATGTTCATCTTCACCGCGGCGATCAGGGTCGGCACGCTGCCGGGCAGCACCACCTTGGTCAGCACCTGCCAGCGGCTGGCGCCGAAGGTGCGGGCCAGCTTGACCTTGTTCAGGTCGATGGCGCGAAAGCCGGCGTACACCACCATGATGGTCACGAACACCGCGATCGCCACGGCCATGCCGTAGACCGCGTAGTCCGAGCCCAGCCACAGGTAGAAGATCGGCACGAAGGCGATCTTGGGCATGGCGTTGGCCACCACCAGGAACGGATCGAGCACCTTGTACAGGAAGTCCGACCACCACAGCGCGGCGGCGACGATGATGCCGATCACCATGCTGAGCGTGAAGCCGACCAGCGTGGCCGACAGCGTGGTGAGGATGTGGTGCGCCAGGTTGCCCTGGCTCCACAGCTCCAGGAAGGTCGGCCACAGCGCGCTCGGATAGCTGGTCAGCAGCGGGTTCAGGATGTGCATGCGCGGCAGGATCTCCCAGGCGCACAGGAACACCACCAGCAGCAGCGCCTGGGCGATGCGGATGTTGCGGCGGCGGGCGCGGTCGCGCCGCAGGTAGTCCAGGTACTTCTGGCTGGGCGCGGGCACGGCGCGCAGCGGCACGGTGTTGGCAATCGGTGCGTTCACGGCTCAACCCTCCACATGGACGTCCAGCTCGTCCCAGAGCTGCTTGAAGTAGGCATTGAATTCCGGCCGCGAGCGGGCCTGGAACGGCGTCGGCCGCGCGCCGTCGCCATAATGGATGCGGTATTGGCTCTTGAGCCGGCCGGGCCGGCGCGACAGCACGATGACGCGGTCGGTCATGGCGATGGCCTCGCCGATATCGTGGGTCACCAGCACCACCGTCTTGCCTTCGCGCCGCAGGATGTCGACGACCTCGTCGGAGATCGCCAGCCGGGTCTGCGAATCGAGCGCCGAGAACGGCTCATCCAGCAGGATCACGTCGGGCTCGGTCACCAGCGTGCGCGCCAGCGCCGCGCGCTGGCGCATGCCGCCCGACAGCTGGCGCGGCGTGTGCGACAGGAACGCGCCCAGCCCGCACTTTTCCAGCAGGTGCACGGCCCGGGCCTCGCTGCGCGCATCGCGCCGGCCCTGGATCTCGGCGCCCAGCATGACGTTGTCGAGAATGGTGCGCCACTCGAAAAGGTAGTCCTGCTGCAGCATGTAGCCGATGCGCGGATTGGGTTCGGTGACCGCCTGACCGTCGATCATCACCGTGCCCGAGGTCGGCGCGTGCAGGCCGGCGATCAGCGACAGCAGCGTGCTCTTGCCACAGCCGCTCTGGCCGATCAGGCTGACGAATTCGCCCGGCGCCAGCGCGAACGACACCTGCGACAGCGCTTCGGTCTCGCCCTCCGGCGTGAAATAGCTCAGGCAGACATCGCGCAGTTCGATCTTGGAGGTGGCCGGGTCCGGCTTGAGGTTGTGGACGACGGCGCTCATCACGGCACCTTCCTGGCGAAGTCGGCCACCACCACGTCTTCGTATTTGACGCGGGCGCCGTCCTTCATCACCGCGCTGGCGATCAGCATGTCCTGCAGCTGGTTCATGGCCTCGGCCGTCACCAGCGGCGTGGTCTTCCAGATCTGGTACTGCTTGTAGCGTTCGATGGCGTCGGTCACCGCGGCCGCGTCCATGCCGGGGAAGTAGGTCATGATCTGCGGCGCCAGCGTGGCCGCCGGCGTGTCCTTGACGTATTTCTCGGCGCGCGCCACCACATTGGTCCAGGCCTGGATCACCTTGGGGTTGTCGCGGATGTACTTGTCGGTGGCGGTGAAGACCGTGTAGTCCACCTGGCCGACCTCATGGCCGACCGAGGCCACGATGTAGCCCTTGCCGTTGCGCACCAGTTCGCCGGCCTCGGGTTCCAGGAAGATGCCGTACTCGCCCTGGCCGGCCATCCAGGCGCCGGCGCGCGCGGGGATGCCGATGTTGTTGAGCAGCTTGACGTCCTTCTGCGGGTCCAGGCCGTGCTTGCGCAGCGCGGTCTCCAGGAACACGATGGGGTTCGACCCGGGCCGGAAGCCGATCACCTCCTTGCCCTTGAGCATGCTCCAGTCGAATTTCTCGACCGGCTTGCGCGCCAGCAGGAAGAAGCCGTCGGTGGCGGTCAGTCCGGCGAAGATCTTCGGCTTGACTGGCGATTCGCTGTTCTGCGCGTAGATCGAGGCCTCGGGCCCGATCAGGACGATGTCGGCGCTGCCGGACAGCAGGGCGGTCATGCCCTTGTCGGTGCCCTGCGAGGTCTTCATGGACACGTCCAGCCCGGCGTCCTTGAAGTAGCCCTGCGACAGGGCGACATACTTGGGCACGTAGAGGATGGAGCGGACCACCTCTTCGTAGCGCACTTTCACGGGGGGATTCAGGGCTTCGCCTTGGCTGGCGAAGGGGGCGAGCGCGGCGGCGCACGCGGCAAGCAGCGCCACGGCTGCCCGGCGGGGCGATGGCAAGGGCTTCACGGGACTTTCTCCTGCGTCTGAATGCCTCGCCGAAACCCGGCGCGACACGGCCAATGGGATGGATCGACTGCAACAACAGGGAAGCCCGAACACTTTCTCGCCCGGGCCGATACGGCGTGATTGAATACTATATTCAACAATCGCGGCCCACAAGCGTTTTGATATTGGCGTTTTCTCTAGGGGCGAGCATCAGGCAGCGCCGGAAAATCCGGAGCTGGAATACCACTTGGTATACAAAGCAGGGGAGTCCCCCGTTGGAATGGCCCGGAGAATCCGGGCCCGGGGGGAGGGCGGCGGCGCGCGCCGCCCGCGTCAGGCCAGGACCTGGTTCAGAAAGCGCGAGATGTCGGCCACTTCCTCGGCGCAGACCGAGTGCGGCATGGGGTAGGTGTGCCAGCGCACGTCGTAGCCCAGGCGTTCCAGCTCGGCTCGCGAGGCCTCGGCGCGCGGCAGCGACACCACCGGGTCATACAGGCCGTGGGCCAGGAAGATCGGGGTGCGCTGGTTGGCCGGCGCGCGCTCGGCCTCGGCGCTGGCCAGCAGCGGCAGGTAGCCCGACAGGCCCATCATGCCGGCCAGCTTGTCCCGCAGGCGCAGGCCCGTGTGCAGGGTCATGGCGCAGCCTTGCGAGAAGCCCGCCAGCACGATGTTCGAGGTCGGGATGCCGTGCGCGTTCTCGCGCGCGATCAGCTTGTGGATCGCGGCTTCCGAGGCGCGAATGCCCTTGGCGTCTTCCACCCGCACCAGGTCCATCACCAGGATGTCGTACCAGGAGCGCATCGCCATGCCATTGTTGATGGTGACGCGCTGCACCGGGGCATTGGGGAAGACGAAGCGCACGCCCAGGCCGGCCTGCAGGTCCAGCTCCGGCACGATGGGCGCGAAGTCGTTGCCGTCGGCGCCCAGGCCGTGCAGCCAGATCACGGCGTGCGTGGGGTTGGGGGCGGTTTCGATCTCGATGCAATCGAGCAGGTCGGTCGGGGCGTTCATGGACGGCGGGCGCGATCAGTGGGTGAGGGTCTTGAGGGTCTGGAACAGCGCGCGGTAGTGCTTTTTCTGCGGTTCCTGGCCCTGCAGCAACGCGGCGTTGGCCAGCTTTTCCTTGCGGGCGGCGCGGATCACCGCGCGCAGCTGCTGCACATCCGCCTGCGGATTGTCGTTCAGCAGCTTGGTCAGGGCTTCGTCGTCGTCGAGCAGGCGGTCGCGCAGGGTTTCCAGGCGGTGCATGGCCGCGGTTTCCTCGCGCGAGCCGTTTTCCCAGACGTCGAGCTGGGCGCGGATCTCGTCGGCGGGCGCGTCGCGCATCAGCTTGCCCACGAAGTGGGTCTGGCGGCGCCGGCCTTCGCGGCTGGTGGTGCGTTGCGCCTCGCGGATCGCCTCGTAGAGGCGTTCGGCCAGGGGCAACTGCTTGAGGCGTTCGGGGGGCAGTTCGATCAGCTGCTTGCCCAGGTCCAGCAGCGCGTGCATGTCGCGCTTGACCTGGGACTTGCTGGGACGATCGTAGCCGTTCTCGTCGTAGCCGTCGGTGGATTCTTCTTCGATATGGGAATTCATGGAAAACTGCGCAATGACAGACTTGGCTATGATAACCGTCTCTGCAAATTGGACAGCAATGGTCAAATCCTCCTCCTTGCCGCTGGCGGCCAATCACGCGCGTTTTTCCGAACTCGTCGAGCAAACGCTGGCCTACGCGCGCCAGATCGGCGCCTCGGACGCCGCGGCCGAAGTCTCCGAAAGCCTGGGCCTGTCGGTATCGGTGCGCAAGAACGACATCGAGACCGTCGAACAGACCCGTGACCGCTCGCTCGACCTGACGGTCTACGCCGGCCAGAGCCGCGGTTCCGCCTCGACCTCCGACTTCTCCGAAGCCGCGCTGCGCCAGACGGTCGAAGCCGCCTGGCACATCGCCCGCCACACCGCCGCCGATCCGGCCGCCGGCCTGCCCGACGCCGACCAGCTGGCCACCGAATTCCCCGACCTCGACCTGCATCGCGCCTGGACGGTATCCACCGAGGAAGCCGCCGAGCTGGCGCTGCGCGCCGAACGCGCCGCGCGCGAGGTCGATGCGCGCATCACCAACACCGATGGCGCCACGGTCGGCACCTACGAAGGCCAGTTCGTCATGGGCAACACCCGTGGCTTCCTGGGCGGCTACCCGTATTCGCGCCACAGCCTGTCGGTGGCGCCCATCGCCGGGCGCGGCAACGGCATGCAGCGCGACTACTGGTACACCTCCGAGCGCGATCCGGCCAAGCTGGCCACGCCCGAGGCGGTCGGCCGCTACGCCGCCGAGCGCACGCTGTCGCGCCTGTCGGCGCGCCGCATCCGCACCGGCAAGTTCCCGGTCCTGTTCGAGGCCCCGCTGGCGCTCGGCCTGGTCGGCGCCCTGACGCAGGCGGCCAACGGCGGCGCGCTGTACCGCAAGGCCAGTTTCCTGCTCGACGCGCTGGGCAAGCCGATCTTCCCCGACCACATCAACCTGACCGAGGATCCGCACATCCGCGGCGCCATGGGCAGCTCGCCGTTCGATGACGAAGGCGTGCGCACCCGCAAGCGCAGCGTGGTGTCGGCGGGCGTGCTGGAAGGCTATTTCCTGTCCTCCTACACCGCGCGCAAGCTTGGCATGCAGACCACCGGCAACGCCGGCGGCTCGCACAACCTGGTCTTCAGTTCCACCCTGACGCGCCGCGGCGACGACTTCGAGGCCATGCTCAAGAAGATGGGCACGGGCTTCCTGGTCACCGAGCTGATCGGCCAGGGCGTGAACTACGTCACCGGCGACTACTCGCGCGGCGCGTTCGGCTACTGGGTCGAGAACGGCCAGATCCAGCACGCGGTGCAGGAGATCACCATCGCCGGCAACCTGTCGGACATGTTCCGCCAGATCGTCGCGGTGGGCGCCGACACCATCTCGCGCGGCACCAAGACCACCGGCTCGATCCTGATCGAGCAGATGGCGATCGCGGGCACCTGAGTCCCGTTTTCTCGCCCCTGCGCCCGCCTGCGCGGCACCTTCGGGTGCCGGCGGCGGGCGTTTTCATTGGCGCGGCCACGGCGTTCGCGCCGGATCTCGCGGCAACCGGTCCGCGCCTGTCTTTGCAATCCTTTATCGCTCGGGAATTCCTCTAGCCGCCAGGGCCGATTGCAACGTGTAATATCCGGCGGGTATTGCTCAAACTGGTATCGCTGTAGAGGAGCAAAGAGATGCAACGACGTTCATTCTTGAAGCAGGCCGGCCTGGGCGCCGTGGCGACGGGGGGCGGCGATCAGCGCTCCCGCCCTGGCGCAGGATTCCCCCTCGATCAGCTGGCGCCTCGCGTCCGGCTTCCCGGCCGCGCTGGACCTGCGCTTCGGCGCCGGCGAGATCTTCCGCAAATTCGTCTCCGACGCCACCGGCGGCAAGTTCAGCATCCGCCAGCTGGCCGACGGCGAGATCGCGCCCGCGGCGGAACTGATGGACGCGGTCGGCGCCGCCAAGGTCGAGTGCGCCCACGTCTCATCAGGCATCTACTTCGCCAAAAACCCCGCCTTCTGCTTCGATTCGGCGGTGCCGTTCGGGCTCGACGCGGGTCAGATGAATGCCTGGATGCTCGAAGGCGACGGCCTGCGCCTGACGCGCGAACTGTTCAAGGCGCAGAAGATCATCAACTTCCCGCTGGGCAACACCGGTCCGCAGATGGGCCTGTGGTCCAACCGCGAGATCAAGCGCGCCACCGACCTGAAAGACCTGAAGATGCGCGTTGACGGCCTGGCGGCGCAGGTGCTGGCGCAGTTGGGCGTGGCGCCGCAGCAGGCCGGAGCGGCCGCGCAGGCCGGCGACGGGAAGGGCGCCGAAGCCGCCAAACCTGCGGAGGGGGTCAAACCTGCCGAGGAGGCCAAGCCCGCCGAAGGGGCCAAACCTGCCGAAGGGGCCAAGCCCGCCGAAGGGACCAAGCCCGCCGATGGTGCCAAGCCCGCCGAGGCCGCCGCCAAGACGGGCCCGGACGCCGTGGCCGGCGCCGGCGCCTACGACGACGGCAAGCTGGGCCTGAACAAGACCGCCAGGTTCTACTACGGTCCCAGCTGGTGGGCCGCCAGCGAACAGCTGTCGCTCTATATCAATGAAGAGGCCTGGGCCAAGCTGCCCAAGCACTACCAGGCCGTGCTCGAGGCCGCCGCCCTGGCCGCGCACACCCGCACCACGGCGGCCTACGCCGCCCGCAATCCCGCCGCGCTGGCCCAGCTGGTCGCGGCCGGCGTGCAGGTGCGCGCCTTGCCGCGCTCGGTCATGGACGCCGCGTTCGAGGCGTCCCTGCAGGTCTACAAGGACTTGAGCGAGAAAGACCCGAAGTTCAAGGCGATCCACGACAACTACATGGGCTTTCGCGACAGCGCGATGCCCTGGTTCCGCCTGACCAGCGGCGCCTACGACCAGTACCTGGGCGTGGCGCTGTCGGCGCGCAGTTGATGGCAGGTCCGGATGCCGAATGGCATTCGGTTGGAGGTGGGGTTTTCGCTGATAACCCCGTGTTTTTTACAAAAAAATGGGCGGTTTTGCTCCTTTTGTTGAACGGCATTCGAGTTTCGGCCTGATACAAAGGAGTAATATCCCGGGTCTTGACGCGCAAACGTGACGCCTTCAGGCGCCATTGGACGTCAATCCGGCGGGAACATCCCGGCCTGGATAACCAACATTCCGAGACAGACTTTAAGGTGGTATCAACCATGCAATCCAAGACCAAGAAGCTGCTGGCCGCGCTGATCGCCGCCGGTATCGTCCCGGCTGCCCATGCGGCCGACATCAAGCTGGGCGTGGCCGAGGCCCTGTCGGGCGGCGCCGCCCAGTACGGCGTGTCGATCCGCAACGGTTTCCAGCTGGCGGCCGACGAGATCAACGCCGCGGGCGGGATCAATGGCAACAAGATCGTGCTGGTGGTCGAGGACGAGCAGGGCAAGAAAGAAGAAGCCATCAACGTCTTCAAGAAGCTGATCTTCAAGGACAACGTCCTGATGGTCTTCGGCCCGACGCTGTCGAACTCGGCCCAGGCCGCCGACCCGGTCGCCCAGGCCGCCAAGACGGTCGCCTTCGGCACCTCCAACACCGCCGACGGCATCACCTCGATCGGCAACTACGTGTTCCGCAACTCGGTCACCGAAGCCGACGTGCTGCCGGCCACCATCTCCACCGTCAAGGCCAAGACCGGCCTGAAGAACGTGGCCGTGCTGTACGGCAACGACGACGTCTTCACCAAGAGCGGCTACGACAACTTCAAGAAGGCCCTGGAAGACCAGAAGATCCCGGTCACCACGACCGAAACGTTCGCCAAGGGCGACGTCGACTTCAAGGCCCAGCTGACCAAGATCAAGGGCACCAACCCCGACGCCATCGTGCTGTCGGCGCTGCTGGCCGAAGGCGCCCCGATCATGGTGCAGGCCCGCCAACTGGGCATCAACGTGCCCGTCATCGGCGGCAACGGCATGAACTCGGTCAAGATCTTCGACCTGGCCCCCGGCGGCGCGTCGAACAACCTGTGGATCGGCAGCCCGTGGTCGATCGAGAACAAGGCCCCCGAGAACGTCAAGTTCATCGACGCCTACAAGGCCAAGTTCAACGGCGCGCCCGACCAGTTCGCCGCGCAGTCGTACGACGCCATGTACATCGTCGCCCAGGCCCTGAAGAACACCAAGATCTCCGGCGAACTGGCCAAGGATCGCGCCGCCCTGCGTGACGCGCTGCCCGCCGTCCAGTGGACCGGCGCCACCGGCGCCTTCAAGTTCCGCCAGGCCACCGACCGCGCCGGCAAGCCCGCCGGCTACGACGCCGACCAGGCGCCGATCGTCAGCGTGACCAAGGACGGCAAGTACGTCATCGAAAAGTAAGCAGTCCGCATCCCCGCGCGGGGGGATGCGCCTTGCGGACGGCGGCTGGCCGCGGTCCGCAAGGCGCTTTTTATCGTAGGACTCCCCAGGAATAGAACGGCTCTCTCAGGGCGGCAGGTCCACGCAATGCGCGGCGTGGAAGGCCTTACACAGGCCTGCCCCGAGTCCCGAAGCCGAGCCTGGCGAGCGGCAAGTCCACGCAGGGGGCGCAGCGTGGGGGCTCTTTTTTGATTTGGAATATGTCCCATCATGTTGGAACAACAATTCGTTAACGCCTTGTCGCTGGGCTGTGTGTACGCACTGTTCGCGCTGGGCTTCACGCTGGTATTCGGCGTGCTCGGGGTGATCAACCTCGCGCATGGCGCCGTCTTCATGGTGGGGGCCTACGCGGCGCTCTCCGTGGTGCAGCATTTCGGCCTGCCCCTGTGGGCGGCGCTGATGGTGGCATTTTTCGTTGCCGGCTTCACCGGGGTCATCATCGACTACCTGGTGCTCAAGCCGCTGCGCAAACGCAATGCACCCCACCTGATCCCCATGATCGCCACGATCGGCGTGGGCATCATCCTGAACAATGGCGCGCAAGGCATCTTCGGCGCCAGCAACCTGCGCTTCCCGCACGGCACCGTGCCCGAGGAAGTCATCGAGATCGCCGGCCTGCACCTGACCGTGATCGAACTGGGCATCATCTTCCTGTCGTTCGCGCTGATGGCCCTGCTGATGTTCGTGATGCGTCGCACGCAGTTCGGCCGCGCCCTGCGCGCCATTGCCGAATCGCCCAAGGCCGCCTGGCTGCTGGGCATCAACGTCGAAAAGCTCTTCATCACCACCTCGTTCGCCGCCGCCGCCCTGGGCGGGGTCGCGGGCGTGCTGATCGGCCTGTACTCGAATGCGCTGTTCCCGCTGATGGGCCAGCCGATGCTGCACAAGGGCATCGCGGTCATCATTCTCGGGGGCATGGGCGACATTCGCGGCGCCATGCTGGGCGGGCTGTTCCTGGGCTTCGCTGAAGTGCTGTCGGTGGCCTATATCGGCTCCACCATGCGCGACGCGGTGGCATTCGGCCTGCTGTTCCTGATCCTGCTGGTGCGCCCGCAAGGTCTGTTCGGCAAAGTGGTTCAACGCAAGGCGTGAGTATGAGCGGATTCGAAAACTTCTGGGCCATCTATGGCAACCTGGTGCTGACGCTCGGCACCAACGCCCTGCTGGCCCTCTCCATCTGGCTGACGCTTGCCTGCGGCATGCTGGCCATGGCCAATGCGGCCTTCATGGGCATCGGCGCCTACGCGGCGGCGTTGCTCACCATGAACTACGACGTCTCGTTCCCGGTCGCGCTGGCCGGCGGCATGGCGGCGCCCGCCCTGGTGGCGGCGCTGATCGGGTTGCCGACCTTGCGGCTGTCAGGGGTCTACCTCGCCATGGCCACGCTGGGCTTTGGCGAAGTGGTGCGGGTGACGGTGCTGAACACCGAGTCGATCACCGGCGGCGCGCTGGGCCTGAACGGCATTCCGCAGCTGACGCAATGGTGGCACGTCATCCTGGCGGTCGTCATCGTGCTGTTCGTGCTGTGGCGCGTGCGCGCCTCGAAGATCGGACGGGCCTTCGAGGCCATCCGTGGCGACGAGACCGCGGCCGGCCTGATGGGCATCGACGTGCGCGCCAACAAGATGCTGGCCTTCGTGGCGGGCGCGATGATCGCCGGCCTGGCTGGCGCCCTCAACGCGCACCTGACCTTCTTCATCGGCCCCAACGAATACGGCTTCGACCGCGGCGTTGAAATCCTGACGATGGCCATCCTGGGCGGTATCGGCGGCCTGGCCGGCCCCGTGCTGGGCAGTTTCATCATCACCGTGCTGCCCGAGATGCTGCGCGGCTTCGCGGATTTCCGCCTGGTCATCAACGGAGTGATCCTGGTGGTGATTGTGCTGTTCCTGCCGCAAGGCATCTGGGATCCGGCGCGCTTCAAGCGCTGGATGCGTCAAGGAGGCAAGCGCCATGCTTGAGCTGACCTCCGTTTCCAAGAGCTTCGGCGGCCTGCACGTGCTGCATGACGTCAGCCTGTCGGTGCCCGAAGGCGCGATCTTCGGCCTGATCGGCCCCAACGGCGCCGGCAAGACCACGGTGTTCAACCTGATCACCGGCCTGCTGCCGCCCAGCGGCGGCGGCATCGCCTTCCAGGGCGAAAGCCTGCTGCGCAGGAAGCCGCACGCCATCACCCGCATGGGCATCGCCCGCACCTTCCAGAACATCCGCCTCTTCAAGGAGATGACGCTGCTGGAGAACGTGGTGGTGGGCGCCTACCGCCACATGAACTATGGCTTCCCCAGCCTGTTGCTGGGCCTGCCGGGCTACCGCGAGCACGAGCAGCGCGCCCGCGAGCGCGCCCACGAGCTGCTGACGTGGATGCGCCTGGACCACAAGGCCAACGACCTGGCCGACAACCTGTCGTACGGCGAACAGCGCCGCCTGGAGCTGGCGCGCGCGCTGGCCACCGAGCCCAAGCTGCTGCTGCTGGACGAGCCGGTCGCCGGCATGAACACCGGCGAACGCGCCGAGTTGATGCGCGAGATCCTGGCGATCCGCGACCGCGGCTACACCATCCTCATGATCGAGCACGACATGCGCTTCGTGATGGGGCTGTGCGAACGCATCGCGGTGCTGAACTTCGGCAAGATCATCGCTTGCGGCGGGCCTGAAGAGATCCGCAACAACGAGCGGGTCATCGAGGCCTACCTGGGCCGCGAGGACGACGACGACATCGAAAACGCGGAGGCCGCACAATGAGCGCAATGCTGGAAGTCCGCGGACTCGAGGTCAACTACGGCCACATCGAAGCCGTCCGCGGCATCGACCTGGACCTGGAAGCCAAGGAAATCACCGCCCTGGTCGGCGCCAACGGCGCCGGCAAGTCGACCACGCTGCTGGCGCTGTCGGGCCTGCTGCCCAAGGCGCGCGGCAAGATCCTGTTCGAAGGCGAGGACGTCACCAACCTGGCGCCGCACCAGCTGGTGGCGCGCGGCATCGTCCAGGTGCCGGAAGGCCGGGCCATCCTCACCACCATGACCGTGCTCGAAAACCTCGAGCTGGGCGCCTACCGCCGCGGCCTGAAGAACGTCGATTCGGACCTGGAATACGTCTTCAACCTGTTCCCGCGCCTGAAAGAGCGGATCACCGGCATCGCCGGCAACCTCTCCGGCGGCGAACAGCAGATGCTGGCGATCGGCCGCGCCCTGATGGCCAAGCCGCGCCTGCTGCTGCTGGACGAGCCGTCGATGGGCCTGGCGCCGATCGTGGTGCAGGAGATCTTCCGCTCGCTGCGGGCGATCAATGCCGACGGCCTGACCCTGTTCCTGGTGGAGCAGAACGTGCGCCAGGCGCTCAAGATCGCCCAGCACGGCTACGTGCTGGAGAACGGCGCCATGGCGCTGTCGGGCACCGGCCGCGGCCTGCTCGGCCATCCGCGGGTGCTGGAAGCCTACCTGGGCGCCTGATCCGCGCCGCCCGGCACGG
>NZ_CYTY01000035.1:52273-66967 GCF_001298995.1 Achromobacter sp. 2789STDY5608615 | reverse complement strand
CCCCCAGCAGGCCGACGATGATCAAGGCCCACAACGGTTTGCCCTGGTCGCGGATGCGGATACCGGCGATCAGCGCCAGCACGCCATCGGCCAGCGCGAACGCGCCCCACACCAGCACCAGCGCCGACAGCGTGATCGCCGGCATGAACATGGCCATCAGGCCGAACAGGATGGCGACGACGCCGCGCAATGCCACCCAACCCCAGTGACGACCGATCTGATCCACGACTTGCGAGTCAAGCATGACGACCTCCGGTGGTGTGTAACGGGTGACCTATCTTATCCCCGCCCGCGACCAGTCCGAAACCGATTGAAATTTCCTTCCCACATTAACGATGTGTTTTATAAGATTCATTCTCATTGAGTGTTAGACTCCGGCCCTTGTATTTTCCCCCCACCATGGACAGTCACGCCTCCCCCCGCCGCCGGGCCTACTGGCTCAAGACGCTGCACCAATGGCACTGGATCAGCTCGGCACTGTGCCTGCTGGGCATGCTGCTGTTCGCGGTGACCGGGCTGACCCTGAACAACGCCTCCCACATCGAAGCCAGGGCCCGCGTCACCAACCGCGAGGCGCGCCTGCCCGAGCCCGTGCTGGCCCAGCTGGCGGCGCCCGCCGGCCAGAAGAAAGGCCCCCCTGCCCGCCGCCGTCGTCCAATGGCTCGACCGCGAACTGGACACCGCCACTGGCGGCAAGCCGGCCGAATGGTCGGCCGACGAGGTCTACCTGTCGCTGCCGCGCGCTGGCGGCGACGCCTGGCTGTCCATCGACCGCGCCAGCGGCGATATCGAATACGAACGCACCGACCGCGGCTGGATCGCCTATCTCAATGACCTGCACAAGGGCCGCAATACCGGCCAGGCCTGGAGCTGGTTCCTCGATATCTTCGCCATCGCCTGTCTGGTCTTTGCCCTGACCGGGCTGGTGCTGCTCAAGATGCACGCGGGCAACCGCGGCGCCACCTGGCCCATGGTCGGCCTCGGCGTCGTCATCCCGCTGGTGCTGGCGCTGCTTTTCATTCACTGATCCATTCGATCCGCCCTGGAGATATCCATGCGCAAGCTGTTGTTGTCGGCCATGCTGGCCGGCCTGATCGCCCGAACGGCCCATGCCGCCGACATCGGCCTGTCCATCGAGGTGCCGCGCCTGGACGTGGCCGAATACCACCGCCCCTACGTCGCGATCTGGATCGAGAATCCCGACCAGAGCGTGGCCGCCGACCTGGCGGTCTGGTACGACGTGGCCAAGAAGAACAACGAAGGCACCGAGTGGCTCAAGGACATGCGCCAGTGGTGGCGCCGCAGCGGCCGCAACCAGACCTTCCCGGTGGACGGCGTCAGCGGCGCCACCAAGCCGGTCGGCAAGCACGCCCTGCAATTCGACGCCGCCGCCAAGCCGCTGGCCAGCCTGAAGCCGGGCCAGTACGCGGTGGTGGTGGAAGCGGCGCGCGAAGTCGGCGGCCGCGAGCTGCTGCGCATTCCCTTCCAGTGGCCGCCGCAGAAGGCCGAGCAATTGACCGCGCGCGGCGAACACGAGCTGGGCGCCATCGCCCTGGACCTGAAACCCTGACCCTGAGGAAAGCCACCATGAAATCCGCCGCCAAACTGGCCGCCGCCCTGGCCCTGAGCCTGCCTTTCGCCGCGCAGGCCCATGACGTCTGGATGGTGCCGTCCTCGACGGTGCTGTCCGGCACCGACAGCTGGATCACCGTGGACGCCGCCGTCGGCAACGACAAGTTCTACTTCAACCACGCGCCGCTGCGCCTGGACGGCCTGGCCGTGGTGGCGCCGGACGGCTCCGCCGCCGAGGCCGAGAACCTGAACCGCGGCAAGCTGCGCAGCACCTTCGACCTGCAGCTCAAGCAGAGCGGCACCTACCGCATCGCCGTGGTCAACGACGGCGTGTTCGCGCGCTGGAAGGAAGACGGCAAGCCCAAGCGCTACTTCGGCAAGCCCGAGGGCCTGGCGCAGGCCGTGCCGGCCAACGCCGCCGACCTGGAAGTCACGCAGAGCCTGGGCCGCGTCGAAACCTTCGTCAC
The DNA here is from genome assembly GCF_001298995.1 of Achromobacter sp. 2789STDY5608615. Lineage (NCBI taxonomy): Bacteria > Pseudomonadati > Pseudomonadota > Betaproteobacteria > Burkholderiales > Alcaligenaceae > Achromobacter > Achromobacter sp. 2789STDY5608615. The sequence continues at coordinate 64,928 of NZ_CYTY01000035.1, read as the reverse complement.
CGCCGGCAAGCCCAGCGCCGTCAAGCCCGTGGGCCGCGGCCTGGAGCTGGCGCCGGTGACGCACCCGAACGACCTGTACAGCGGCGAATCCGCCAGCTTCCAGATGCTGCTGGACGGCAAGCCCGCCGCCAACCTCGACGTGACCCTCGTGCCGGGCGGCGCCCGCTACCGCGACAAGGTCGGCGAGATCGCCGTCAAGACCGACAAGGACGGCAAGTTCTCGGTCAAGTGGCCGCAGCCGGGCCTGTACTGGGTGGAAGCCGGCACCGAAGACGCCAAGGTGACGGTGGCGCAGGCCAAGAAGCGCCGCCTGTCGTACGCCGGCACCGTCGAAGTGCTGCAACCCTGACGGTTGCCGCCGGTATGTCGGACACGCCTTCCTATGCGCCGCGCGGCGCGGTCATGGCCGCGCCGCGCGTGAGCTTCGGCGGCCTGCCGGCGCGCGCCGCCGCGCTGGCGGGCGCCACCATGGGCACCACCTGGTCGGCGCGGCTGGCGCTGCCGGCCGGCCGCGACGAAGCGGCCGCGCGCCAGGCGATCCAGGCCGCGCTGGACGAGGTGGTGGCGCAGATGAGCACCTGGGAAGCCGAATCCGACATCAGCCGCTACAACCGCGCCGGCCCCGGCTGGCGCGAACTGCCGGCCGCCTTCTTCCACGTGCTGCGCCACGCGCTGGCGTTGGCCGAAGACAGCGATGGCGCCTATGACCCGACGGTCGGCCCGCTGGTCAACGCCTGGGGCTTCGGCCCGTGGCAGCGCGGCTTCGAGCCGCCCTCGCCGGCCGCGATCGACGCCGCCCGCGCGCGCTGCGGCTGGCGCCGCGTGGCCCTGGACCCCGCGCGCCAGGCCGCGCACCAGCCGGGCGGCATCTATCTCGATCTGTCTTCCATCGCCAAGGGCTATGGCGTGGACCGCGCCGCGCAGGCGCTGGACGCGCTCGGCCTGACCGATTACCTGGTCGAGGTGGGCGGCGAGCTGCGCGCGCGCGGCCAGCGCCCCGACGGCCAGCCCTGGCGCGTCGCGGTGGAAGTGCCCGACGGCAGCGACGCCCACGCGCTGGCCCTGCCGCTACGCGACCTGGCCATCGCCACCTCGGGCGACTACCGCCGCTATGCCGGCGAAGGCGATGCCCGCTATGCCCACACCATCGACCCGCGCAGCGGCCAGCCGGTGCGCAACGGCGTCGCCTCGGTCACCGTGCTGCACGCCCACTGCATGCAGGCCGATGCGCTGGCCACCGCGCTGACCGTGCTCGGCGAACGCGACGGGCTGGCCTACGCCGAACGCCACCGCCTGGCGGCGCTGTTCATCATGCGCGACGCCGGCGGCTACCGCGTCGATGCCAGCGCGGCCTTCCAGGCCCTGGCCGTCGCGCGCTGAATCATGACGTCCCGCTGGATCGCCGCCGCGTGCGTGGTGCTGGCCTGGCTGCTGCTGTGCGGCTGGGCGTGGCATCGTGCGCGGCGGCGCCAGACCCTGGCGGCGCGGGCCCTGCGCGAGCTGGACGCGCCCCAGGGAGACGACGCCATCCTGGTGGCCTACGCCAGCCAGACCGGCTATGCCGAAGCGCTGGCGGCGCAGACCGCGCAGTCGCTCCAGGCCGGCGGCCTGGCCGTGCGCGTCGCGCCGCTGGCGCAACTGGATGGCGCGCGCCTGGCCGCCAGCCGGCGCATCCTGTTCATCGCCAGCACCTACGGCGAAGGCGATCCGCCCGACGCGGCCGCGGCCTTCGCCAGCCAGACGATGCAGGCCGCGACGCCGTCGCTGGGCGGCCTGCGATACGCGGTGCTGGCGCTGGGAGACAGCGAATACGCCCATTTCTGCGGCTTCGGCCGCCGCCTCGACGAATGGCTGCGGCGGCACGGCGCCACGCCGCTGTTCGACCGGGTCGAGGTCGACGACGGCAATCCGGCGGACCTGCGCCACTGGCAGCATCACCTGGGCCTGCTGGCCGGCCGCGGCGACCTGCCCGATTGGGAAGCGCCGGCCTATGCGCCCTGGCGGCTCGCCGGCCGCGAACTGCTCAACCCCGGCAGCCAAGGCGGCCCATGCTACCTGCTGACGCTGGCGCCGCCCGCCGCCAGCGCGCCGGTCTGGCTGGCCGGCGATATCGCCGAAATCGGCCCGCGCCTGACGCGCGACGGCGCGCCGCAGCCGCACCGCGAATATTCGATCGCCTCGCTGCCGGCCGACGGCGCGCTGCAACTGCTGGTGCGCCAGATGCGCGGCGCCGATGGCGCGCTGGGCGTGGGCAGCGGCTGGCTGACCGAGATCGCGCAAGTGGGCGATCCGATCGACCTGCGGATCCGCGGCAACCGCAATTTCCACGCGCCGGCCGACAGCCGGCCGCTGATCCTGATCGGCAACGGCACCGGGCTCGCCGGCCTGCGCGCCCTGATCAAGGCGCGCCGCGCCGCCGGGCACTCGCGCAACTGGCTGTTGTTCGGCGAACGCAACGCCGCGCATGACCGCTTCTGCGGCGCCGAACTCGACGCCTGGCGCGAGGACGGCACGCTGGCCCGCCTGGACCGGGTGTATTCGCGCGACCAGCCCGAGCGCCGCTATGTGCAGCACCGCCTGCTGGAGCAGGCCGGCGATGTGCGCGCCTGGATCGCCGAAGGCGCGGCGATCTACGTCTGCGGCAGCCTGCAAGGCATGGCCGGCGGCGTCGATGCCGCGCTGCGCGACATCCTCGGCGACGAGCCGCTGCAGGCGCTGCGGCACGACGGCCGCTACCGCCGCGACGTGTACTGAGGCCGCCGGCCCCGGGGCCGGCCGCGCCGCGCCGCGCTCCAGCCTATTGCAGCTTGATCTGCGCCTGGTCGATCACGGTCTTCCAGCGATCGCGCTCGGCGCGGATCTGCGCGCCGAATTCGGCCGGCGTGCTGCCCAGCGGGAACGCGCCGGTTTCCTCCATCTTGGCCGCGGTGGCGGGGTCGCGCACCGCCTTGGCGAAGGCCTGCGCCAGCTTGTCGCGCACGTCGGCCGGCATGCCGGCCGGCCCCACCACGCCGTACCAGGCGGTGACGTCGTAGTCCTTGTAGCCCTGCTCGGCGAAGGTCGGCACGTCCGGCAGGCGCGGATTGCGCGCCGCGCCGGTAATCGCCAGCGGACGCAGGTGCTTGCTCTTGATGTACGGCAGCGACGACGGGAAGTTGTCGAAGATCACCGGCACCACCCCGCCCACCGTGTCGGTCAGCGCCGGCGCCGACCCGCGGTAGGAGATGCTGTTCATCTTGCCGCCCGTGATCTGCAGGAACCAGATCATGCCCAGGTCGTTGATGCCGCCGGCGCCGGCATTGGCGTAGCCGTCCTTGCCCGGATTGGCGCGCACGTGCGAGACGAATTCCGCCAGGGTCTTGGCCGGATACTGCGGATTGACGCTGAGGATGTTGGGGCTGGTCACCAGGTTGCTGACCGGCGTGAAGTCCTTGACCGGGTCGTAGGCCAGGTTCGGGAACAGGTGCGGCGCGGTGCCGTGAGTGCTGACGGTCGCCAGGCCCACGGTGTAGCCATCCGGCTTGGCGCGCGCGGTGGCGGCCATGCCGATGGTGCCGGACGCCCCGGTGCGGTTCTCCACCACGATCTGCTGCCCCAGGATCTCGCCGGCCTTGGCCGCGGCCAGCCGACCGACGATGTCGGTGGGACCGCCGGCCGGGAACGGCACGATCAAGGTGATGGGACGGTCGGGGAATTCGGCGTGGGCCGCCGGCAACAGGGCGGCCAGCGCCAGGGCGACGCAAGTCTTGCGGATCATGGGGGTTGTCTCCTGTGGGGATCGGTTCTGCTTGTTATGGGGAAATCGGGGGCGCGCCCGCGATGCTGGCATCGCGGCGCAATATCCTGCCGGGGCGCTGCGTCTCGGGCGCCGCCGGAAACACCGGGCAGCCGTTGACCAGCACGTGCTCGATGCCGGCCGAGGCCAGCGTCGGCGCGTCCCAGGTGGCGCGGTCGCGCACCGTGTCGGCGTCGAACACCACCACGTCGGCCCAGGCGCCGACGGCCAGCCGGCCGCGGTCCGCCAGGCCGAACACGCGCGCCGGCAGCGCCGTCATCTTGGCCACCGCCGCCTCCAGCGTCAGCAGCTCGGCCTCGCGCACATAGCGGCCCAGCACGCGCGTGAAGCTGCCCCACAGGCGCGGATGCGGATGCGCGTCGTTGGGCAGGCCGTCGGAGCCCACCATGCAGCACTCGTGCTGGAAGATGCGGCGCACCTCGTTCTCGTCCATGGCGAAGTAGATCGCGCCGGCGGGACACAGGCGGCGCGCGGCCGTCACCGGGTCGCAGTCCCAGCGCGCGGCGATCTCGGCCAGCGACTGGCCGCCGCATTCCGGATGCGGGGTCGACCAGGTGATGCGGATGTCGTCGATCTGGTCGGCGCGCTCCGGAATCAGGATGGTGGAGCTGCCGGGATAGGGATAGATGTCCAGCGCCACGTCCACGCCGTCGGCGCGGGCGCGGTCGATGTTGGCCAGCGTGGCCGCGCTCTTGCCCCAGTTGGCGGGCATCATGCATTTGTGGTGCGACAGCACCGTGGCGCAGCCGGTGCGGCGGCCGACCGACAGCACCTCGTCGACCGCGGCCTCGACCGCGTCGCCTTCGTTGCGGATGTGGCTGGTATGCAGCGCGCCGCGCGCCGCGGCCACCCGCGCCAGGCCGTCCAGCTCGGCGGCCTCGGCGACGCCGCCGGGCTGGTAGGCCAGGCCCGTGCTGAAGCCCGCCGCGCCGGCCGCCAGCGCCTCGGCCAGCATGCGCTCCATGGCCTGCTGTTCCGCTTCGCTGGGCTGGGCGGCCGGATCGCGCATGGCGGCCAGGCGCAGATTGGCGTGGCCCACCAGCGCGGCCACGTTGATCATCGGCCGCTGCGCCTGCAGCGCGCCGAAGTACGCGGCCATGTCCGTGAACAGCGGCGAATCGCCCAGCAGCGCCAGCGCCGCGGCGGTATTGCCGGGCAAGGGCGCCGGCGCGCCGCTGATGCCGCAGTTGCCGACCACCACCGAGGTGATGCCCTGGCTGGTCTTCCATTCCAGGCCCGGCTTTTCCACGAACATCAGGTCGTCGTGGCCGTGGGTGTCGATGAAGCCGGGGGCGACGATCTTGCCGCCGGCGTCGATGCGCCGGCCGGCCGGCATGGCCGACAGATCGCCGATGGCGGCGATGCGCTCGCCGCGGATGCCGACGTCGGCGCGCCGGCGCGGTCCGCCCAGCCCGTCAATCAGCCAGCCGCCCTCAATCACCAGATCCAGATTTTCCTGCATGCAACTTCCGCCTTGATGGGGCCGGCTTGGACGCCGGCCGCTCGCGGGACGCCCGCGGGCGCCCCTGTGCTTGATGAAGCCCCTAGTATCGTCCGCCGGATCAATCTGCAAAAATTGTTTTTACTGATCCATCTATCTCATTTTGAAATGCATCGCCTGCCCAAGCACGTCACCCTCAAGCACCTGACCGCGTTCGTCGCCGTGGCGCAGGAGTCCAGCTTCACGCACGCGGGCAAGCGCCTGTTCCAGACCCAGTCGTCCGTGACCAGCCTGGTGCGGCAGCTGGAAGAGGCGCTGGCCACGCAGCTGTTCGCGCGCACCAGCCGGCGCGTGCTGCTGACCGCGGCGGGCGAGGAATTCCTGCCGCGCGTGATGCGCCTGCTGGCCGATTTCGATGGCGTGATCGAGGACGTGGTGCGCTTTGGCGCGCTGGAGCGCGGCCGCGTCGGCGTGGCCGCCGCGCCATCCGCCATCACGCAGCTCATCGCGCCGGCGGCGGCGGTGTTCTCGGCGCAGTATCCCGCCATCCGCCTGTATCTCAGCGACGACAACTCCGGCCGCATCCAGCGCAAGGTGAGCACGCGCGAGGTCGACTTCGGCCTGACCAGCCGCTGGGCCGACGCGCCCGGCCTGCATTTCGATCCGCTGCTGGAAGACCGCTTCGGCGTGCTGTACCGGCGCGACGACGCCAGCCTGCGGCCGGGCCGCGACGGCGCCATGCGCTGGGCCGACCTGGCCGGCCGCAAGCTGGTGGGCGTGGTGGACGAGACCGGCATCATGGCGCTGCTGCGCGCCCGGGCCGATCTGCCGATCGAGGCGGCGGCGCCCTTCTATGAGGCCTCCAGCACCACCTCGCAGGCGGCGCTGGTGAAGGCCGGCATGGGCGTGGCGCTGCTGCCCGCGCTGGCGGCGCAGCGCGTGATGGAGCCGGAACTGGCCTACGCGCTGCTGGCGCGGCCGACGGTGGTGCGCACGATGTGCATCATCCGCCACAAGGAATACGCGCTGAGCCCGGCGGCCGAGGCGCTGATCCGCGCCATCCGCGATTATCTGCGCGGCGCGGCGCTGCCGGCCGGTTGCCGGCTGGCGGCGGGCGCGGCGCGCAGGCGCGGTTGAGCGGAGGCGGCAACGCCGTGCTGGCCTCCGTGGCGGCAGGCGCCGTTCAGCCGCGCAGCTTCTCGTCCAGCGCGGCCAGGCCGGCGGCGAACACGCCCTGCCCCACGGCGGCGGCCACCGCCTGCAGGTCGGCGCCGTCCTCGACGCGGAAATCGGCCCACCATTCCACCAGCGTGGCGCCGCTCTCGGTGATCGCCGTCAGGGTGACGCCGGCGACGTAGTCGCGCATCGGCAGGTCGGTCTCGATGATCGAGTAGCGCAGCGCCGTGCCGGGGTCGTCCAGCATCAGCAGCTGCTCGCGCACGAAGCCCGAGGGCTTGAGCGACAGATAGCGCACCGAGCCGACCGCATCGTGGCGGCCGCCCTCTTCCAGGCGGCTCTGGGCGATGCCGGGATGCCATCCCGCCAGGCCATTGAAATCACGGAACTGCGGCCAGACCTTGGCCAGCGGCGCCTGGACGATGGCGCTGGTGTAGACGGTATGCGGCATGCGGACTCCTGTCAGAAAGTCAGTTGCTTGAACTCGCGGGTGGCGGCGGTCAGCGCCTGTTCGGTGGGCAGGCGCTCCATCGAGCTGGCGCCGTAGAAACCATGGCAATGCCGGCAATGGCGCAGGACGTGGGCGGCATCCTCGGGCGTGGCGATGGGGCCGCCGTGGCACAGCACGATCACGTCCGGACGCACGGCCAGCGCGGCCGCGGCGATGCGGTCGATGGCGGCCACGCAATCGTCCAGCGTCAGCGCGGCCTCGGCGCCGATCGAACCGCCGGTGGTCAGGCCCATGTGCGCCACGATGATGTCGGCGCCGGCCTGCGTCATGGCCACGGCGTCGTCCTCGTTGAAGACGTACGGCGTGGTCAGCATGCCTTTTTCGTGCGCCAGGCGGATCATGTCCACTTCCAGCGCGTAGCCCATGCCGGTCTCTTCCAGGTTGGCGCGGAAGGTGCCGTCGATCAGGCCGACGGTGGGAAAGTTCTGCACGCCGGCAAAGCCCTGGCGCTTGAGGTCGTCCAGGAACACGTCGAAGTCGCAGAACGGATCGGTGCCGTTGACGCCGGCCAGCACCGGCGTGTGCTTGACCACCGGCAGCACTTCGCGACCCATGTCGACCACGATCTCGTTGGCGTTGCCGTAGGCCAGCAGGCCGGCCAGCGAGCCGCGCCCGGCCATGCGGTAGCGGCCCGAGTTGTAGATCACGATCAGGTCGATGCCGCCCGCTTCCTCGCACTTGGCGGACAGTCCGGTGCCGGCGCCGCCGCCCACGATGGGGGTGCGGGCGCGCACCATGGCGCGGAACTTGTCCAGCAGTTGGTTACGGTCGAAGCGCGGCATGGCGGAAATCCTCAGTGTGTTGCGATGTCGAGAAACTGCTCGACCGCGGCGCGGGCGAACAGCGGGTCGTTGATGTGGCACGGCACGCGCACCAGGCGGCGGTTGGCGGTCTGCACCAGCCGCGACTCCAGCGCGTCGAACAGCGCGGCGTCGGCCTGCGGGTCCCAGAACGCCTGGCCCGGCGCGTCCAGCGCCGACACGCCGCCTTCCGGAATCAGGAAACGCACCGGACCGTCGCAGCGGTTCAGCCTGTCGGCGATCCACTCGCCCTGGCGGCGGTTTTCTTCCACGGTGGTGCGCATCAGCGTCACCTGCGGGTTGTGGGGGTAGAAGGTGCGGCCCTGGTAGCGCTCGGGCACCGAATCCATGGCGCCGAAATTGACCATGTCGAGCGCGCCGCAAGAGCCGACGTAGGGCGCGCGGGTGCGGGCCACGGCGCCGAAGCGGTCCTCGGTGCAGGCCAGCACGCCGCCGAACAGGAAGTCGCAGACCTCGGTGGTGGTCAGGTCCAGCACGCCGGACAGCAGATGGCTGTCGAGCAGTTTTTCCATCGACTGGCCGCCGGTGCCGGTGGCGTGGAACACCAGGCAGTCATAGCGCGATTCGAGCAGCGGCGTGACCTGCTGCACGCAGGCGGTGGTGACGCCGAACATGGTGATGCCGACGGCCGGCTGGCTGTCGCCGCCCGTGGCCGTGGCGGCCTGGCGGAAGGCGCCGCCGATGGCGCCGGCGGCATTGGCCAGCACGCGGCGCGAGATGCGGTTCAGGCCGGCCACGTCGGTCACGGAGTACATCATCGCGATGTCGGACGGGCCAACGTAGGGCGCAACGTTGCCCGACGCCATGGTCGAGACCATCAGCTTGGGCACGCCGATGGGCAGCGCGCGCATGGCCGGGGTGATCAACGCGGTGCCGCCGGAGCCGCCCAGGCCCAGCAAGGCGCCGATATCGGGGTTGGCGGCGGCATAGCGCTCGAACGCCAGCGCCATGGCGGCGATGGCGCTGCCACGGTCGCCCGTGAACACGGCCTGCTCGCCCTGCGGGTGGCTGCGCGCCACCTCCCGTGCCTGCACCTGCGCCGCGCTGGCCGCGCCGGTGGTGGACACGTCCACCGAGACCACGTCCAGGCCGTCGCGCTTGAGCAGATCGACCACATACTCGGCCTCGTGGCCCTTGGTGTCGTAGGTGGCGGCCACGAAAACCCGCCGATTCGAATGCGTCATGACTCCTCCGCGGGCGGCTACACTCGGTGCGCGCCTCGATATATGTCCGGGGCGCGTGGCCCTGTAGAATCAAGAAATGAGACGAAAGAATCATACTGAGACACCTGTCTCACGTCAAACCACGACCGCCGCGCGCAAGCCGGCCGCCGCCCCGGCGCGCCTGATCGCGCCCGCCAGCCGGCAGGCCGCCGCCAGCGGCGAACCGCCGCACGGGCCGCGCGCGCGCATGCGCAAGATCCTGCTGGACGCGGCGCAGCGCCTGATGGCGCAAGGCATCACCCCGTCGGTGGCCGAACTGGCCGAGCACGCGCAGGTGTCGCGCGCCACCGCCTACCGCTACTTCCCGAGCCAGAGCGCGCTGATCGCCGCCGTGGTCGACGAGAGCCTGGGGCCGATCCTGGCCTGGGACTCGACCGCGCCCGACGCCGCCACCCGCGTCGACGAACTGCTGCGCTTCGCCTACCCGCGCCTGGCGGCCCACGAGGCGCCGCTGCGCGCGGCCATCCAGGTGTCGCTGCAGCAGCACGCCGAAGCCAGCGCCGGCCGCGCCGGCAACGAGCCGCGGCTGGTGCGCGGCCATCGAGTCGACATTCTCAAGCGCGCCATCGCGCCGCTGGCGGACGCGCTGCCGCCGGCGCAGCAGGAACGCGTGGCGCAGGCGCTGTCGCTGGTCTACGGCACCGAAGTGTTCCTGGTGCTCAAGGACATCTGGGGCCTGGAATTGCCGGCCGTCACCGACGTCGCGCGCTGGACTGCGCAGGCCATCATCCGCCAGGCGCTGGCCGATGCGGCGGACGGCGCCCGCTAACGGCAAGCTGTCATTCCCGCGTCACTCGCGGCCCGCATAGTGCGGGCCTTCGCGGCGCCGCGCCGGTGCGGGCCGCATGACGCTGGAGTATGGAATGCAGTTCGAAGTAACCCGCCTGCGGCGGGCCCTGATGCCGTTGTCGCTGGCTTGCGTAACCTTGCTGAGCGCCTGCGGCGGCAGCGACGACGATGACGACACGAGCGCGCCGCCGGTCGTGACCGAGCCCGCGCCGCCGGTGAAGACCGGCGCCTGGAGCGCCGGCGACCTGCACGTGCACACGATCCAGTCCGACGACGCCCAGACCACCCTGGAGAGCGTGCTGGACCAGGCCTTCGACCGCTACAAACTCGACTGGGCCGCGCTCTCGAACCACCTGCGCATGTCGGCGCGCGACAACACCGGCGCCAACATCCCCGGCGGCTCGATCCCGTTCTCGACCGGCATGGCGCGCTACGAAGTGCCGTTCATCAAGCAGGCGCAGGCGGCGGGCCGCTACGCCGGCAAGATCATCTTCTCGTCGTTCGAATGGGACATGCCCACGCACGACCACATCAACATCGGCATCGGCACCAACGACCCGATGTCCGCCAAGTCGCTGCGCGCCGTGGCGGAATTCGAATACCTGTACACCAACAAGGCCGCCAACCTGTTCGACGCGCAGCTGGTCGCCGACCTGGCCGGCCAGCCGCGCGCGTACACCACGCACGCCGACTCGCTGACGGCCCTGAAGTGGCTGCGCGACAAGCACCCCGACAGCTACATGCTGCTGAACCACCCGTCGCGCTATGCCGGCAAGTACACCATCGGCCAGCTGCGCGAAATGCATGATCTGGCGCCGTCGATCTTCTTCGCCATCGAAGGCATGGTCGGCAACCAGATGGAGCCGGACCGCGGCGGCTACGCCGAGGCCTACACGCCGGACAAGCTGCCCAACCGCACCTATGGCGGCGTCGACTACCTGGTGGCCAAGCTGGGCGGCACCTGGGACGCGCTGCTGGGCGAAGGCCGCCACATCTGGACCGTGGCCGATTCGGACTTCCACTTCCGCATCAACGCCACCGGCCAGTACAGCAGCGGCTACGCGCCGGGCGAATACGCCAAGACCTACGTCTGGAAGGACGGCAAGGACATGGCCGCGGTGGTCACGGGCCTCAAGAGCGGCCGCCTGTTCGGCGTCTTCGGCGACCTGATCGACGCGCTCGAATTCCAGGCGCAGGGCGCGTCGGGCACGGCCCAGATGGGCGGCGAGCTGACGGCGGCCAAGGGCGAGCAGGTGGAAGTCACCATCCGCTTTCGCAGCCCCGCCAGCAACCATTACGAGTATCCGATCGAAAGCGGCAACCCCACCTACGTCAAGCCGACCGTGCACCACGTCGACCTGATCGTGGGCGATGTCGGCGCCCGCGCCGCCGCCGGCACGCCGGCGTACGACAACGCCACCAATCCGAGCACCCGCGTGCTGGGCCGTTACACGAGCAAGGACTGGACCGTGGACAAGGACGGCTACAACGTCATCAAGATCAAGCTGACCGCCGACAAGAGCCAGTACCTGCGCCTGCGCGGCACCAACCTGGCGCCCGACGTGGCCGGCGAGACCGCCAACGGCGAACCGCTGCCGGACGCCAAGGTCGACCTGACCGACAACGCCGCCCGCTTCAACGCGATCAATGCGCGCAACTACAACGATCTGTGGTTCTACTCGAACCCGGTGTTCGTGACGGTCAAGCAGTAAGGCGCCACTGGATTGACCGACCCCTCCCCACTTGCTACATATAAGGGCGCAACTGCACTTGGTTCCTGATTATTCTCATTGGAGGATTTTTATGAGCAAGCGAATTGTTGTCGTGGGTGGCGGGGTCGGCGGCACCATGTTGGCCAACCAACTGGTCCACAAGCTGTATCCCGAAGTGTCGGCCGGCAAGGTCAGCATCATGTTGCTGTCCGATTCGCCGGATCATTACTACAAACCGGCCTTCATGTATGTGGCGTTCAACCTGTTCTTCCAGGAAGAGCTCAAGCGCCCCGAACGTTCCCTGCTGCGGCCTGAAATCGAGTTCCGCGTCGACAAGGTGACGCGCTTCGATTTCAACGCCCAGCAATTGCACACGCGCAGCGGCAAGCGCCATGGCTACGACTATCTCGTCATCGCCACCGGTTGCGTTCCCGCGCCCGAGCGCATCGAGGGCCTGCGCGAGGCGGGCGACCATTTCTACCAGTACGAGCCGGCGCGGCAACTGGCCGGCCGCCTGGCCACGATCGAACGCGGGCGCGTATTCGTCAGCGTCACCTTTCCCAAGACGCCCAATGTGCCGCACCAATGCGGCATCGCGCCGATCGAAACCACGCTGATGCTCGACGACTACCTGCGCCGCCGCGGCGTGCGCGACCGGGTCGAGATCGTCTACACCTACCCGACCACCTCGCAACTGCTGCGCAACTGCCTGTTCCTGCAAAAGCCCACGTGCGAGGTGCTGCCGGCCATCTTCGAACAGCGCGGCATCCGGTTCCAGCGCGGCTTCACCCTCGCGAAGGTCGATCCCGACCAGCGCATCGCCTATTCTGAAGAAGGCATCGAGCAACCTTTCGACATCCTCATGGCCACGCCGCCGATCCGCGCGGTCGACGCCGTGCTGGAATCCGGCGCTTCGCAGGCGCCGGACAACGAAGGCTGGCTGCCCACCGACCACGAGACCATGCAGGTGTACGGCCTGGAGAACGTGTACGTGATCGGCGACACGGTCGACCTGCCCGTCAGCAAGGCCGGCGGTTCGTGCCACAACCAGGCCCCCGTCATCGCCAACAACATCGCCGGCGAAATCCGGCTGGGCCATCCCTGCAGCGTCTACGACGGGCGAGTCCAGGCGGTGGCGCAGATGGGCTTGAACGCCGGCATGCCGCTCTGGTACGACTACACCCAC
>NZ_CYTY01000035.1:42532-52002 GCF_001298995.1 Achromobacter sp. 2789STDY5608615 | reverse complement strand
CGTCCGACCTGGTCGACCTGCTCGATGCGCCCATGGTGGAAAAACTGGGCACGCTGTCGGAACAGGCCACGGGCGTGGCCTGGACCCTCTCCAATGCCTGGCGCGTGGCCCAGGCGCAGGGGTTGCAAGAGGCGCGCCCGCCGGGCCTGGGCGGCTTGTTCCAGCTGTCGCGCGACGAGGACACCCGGCGCGGCCTGGCGCTGGTGTTGCGGACGCTGCAAGGCCTGGGCCGGCAATTGGGCAACCAGCGGCAGGATTACGCCACCCCGTGAAACCGTTGGCCGGCGCCGCATCCGCGGCGCCGACGCCCAAGACAAAGCCCCGCAAGCAATTGCCTGCGGGGCTTCTTTTGTGCGCCCGAAAAGGGCGATGTGACCAGGTTTACTGCAACGTGCGCGTGAACACGAACTTGCCGTCGCGCCAATCCACTGGCACCACATCGCGCGGACCGAACTGGCCTTCCAGGATCAGCCGGGCGACCGGGTTCTCGATCTGCTGCTGGATGGTGCGCTTGAGCGGACGCGCCCCGAACACCGGATCGAAACCGTCGCGGGCCAGTTCGGCCAGCGCGGGCTCGGTCACTTCCAGCCGCATCTCCTGCTTTTCCAGGCGCTCGGCCAGGCGGCGCAGCTGGATGCGGGCGATGGACTCGATGTGCTGCGCTTCCAGTCCGTGGAACACCACCACTTCGTCGATGCGGTTCAGGAACTCGGGCCGCAGCGTCTGCTTGAGCTCGCCCCAGACCACTTCCTTGACCACGTCGTACGGCTGGCCGGCCAGCGTCTGGATGTGCTGCGAACCCAGGTTCGACGTCATCACGATGACGGTGTTGCGGAAGTCCACCGTGCGGCCCTGGCCGTCGGTCAGACGGCCGTCGTCCAGCACCTGCAGCAGCACGTTGAAGACGTCCGGATGGGCCTTCTCGACTTCATCGAGCAGCACCACGCTGTACGGCTTGCGGCGCACGGCCTCGGTCAGGTAGCCGCCCTCTTCGTAGCCCACGTATCCGGGCGGCGCGCCGATCAGCCGCGCCACCGAGTGCTTCTCCATGAATTCGCTCATGTCGATGCGGATCATGTGCTCTTCGGAGTCGAACAGGAACTCGGCCAGCGCGCGCGTCAGCTCGGTCTTGCCCACGCCGGTGGGGCCCAGGAACAGGAACGACCCATAGGGACGCGACGGATCCGCCAGGCCGGCGCGCGAACGGCGGATGGCATCGGACACCAGGCGCACGGCCTCGTCCTGGCCGACCACGCGCTTGTGCAGGTATTCCTCCATGTGCAGCAGCTTCTCGCGTTCGCCCTGCATCATCTTGGACACCGGGATGCCGGTGGCGCGCGACACGACCTCGGCGATTTCCTCGGCGCCGACACGGGTGCGCAGCAGGCGCGGCCGGCCTTCGCCGCCCTCGGCTTCCTCGGCCGCCTGGGCCGCGCCGACTTCGGCCGCCTTCAGGCGCGCCTCCAGGTCGGGCAGCTTGCCGTACTGCAGCTCGGCCAGTTTGTCGAACTGGCCCTTGCGCTGCAGCTCGGCCATTTCGGCGCGCACGCTGTCGATCTCTTCCTTGATGGCCTGGGTGCCCTGCACCGCGGCCTTCTCGGCCTTCCAGATTTCCTCGAAGTCGTTGTACTCGCGTTGCAGCTTCTCGAGCTCGTCCTCGATCACGCCCAGGCGGCGCTTGGAGGCGTCGTCGGTTTCCTTCTTGACGGCCTCGCGCTCGATCTTGAGCTGGATGATGCGGCGGTCGAGCTTGTCCATCACTTCCGGCTTGGAGTCGATTTCCATGCGGATGCGGGCGCCGGCCTCGTCGATCAGGTCGATGGCCTTGTCGGGCAGGAAGCGGTCGGTGATGTAGCGGTGCGAGAGTTCGGCCGCGGCCACGATGGCCGGGTCGGTGATCTCGACGCCGTGGTGGATTTCATAGCGTTCCTGCAGGCCGCGCAGGATGGCGATGGTGGACTCGACATCGGGTTCGTCGACCAGCACCTTCTGGAAGCGGCGTTCGAGCGCGGCGTCCTTTTCGATGTACTTGCGATATTCGTCCAGCGTGGTGGCGCCGATGCAGTGCAGCTCGCCGCGCGCCAGCGCCGGCTTGAGCATGTTGCCGGCGTCCATCGCGCCCTCGGCCTTGCCGGCGCCGACCATGGTGTGCAGCTCGTCGATGAAGACGATGTTGCTGCCGTCGTCCTGCGACAGTTCCTTGAGCACGGCCTTCAGGCGCTCTTCGAATTCGCCGCGGAACTTGGCGCCGGCCAGCAGCGCGGCCAGGTCGAGCGACAGCACGCGCTTGCCGCGCAGGGTCTCGGGCACTTCGTCGTTGACGATGCGCTGCGCCAGGCCTTCGACGATGGCGGTCTTGCCCACGCCGGGTTCGCCGATCAGGACCGGATTGTTCTTGGTGCGGCGCTGCAGGATCTGGATGGTGCGGCGGATTTCGTCGTCGCGGCCGATGACCGGGTCGAGCTTGCCCTGGCGGGCGCGCTCGGTCAGGTCCATGGTGTACTTGGACAATGCCTCGCGGTTGGATTCGCCTTCGGCGCCGGATACGTTCTCGCCGCCGCGCACGGCGTCGATGGCGGCCTCGAGGGCTTTTTTCTGCAGGCCCGCTTCGCGCAGGATGCGGCCGGCCTCGCCCTTGTCGTCGGCCAGGGCCAGCAGGAACAGCTCACTGGCGATGTAGGTGTCGCCGCGGCGCGCGGCTTCCTTGTCGGTGCGGGTCAGCACGCCCTGCAGGTCGCGGCCGACCTGGACGTTGTCATCGCCCTGCACCTGGGGCAGCGCCTTGAGCGCGGCGTCAAGAGCCGGCTGCAGCCGGTTGACGGCCACGCCGGCGCGCGCCAGCAGGCTACCGGCGCCGCTGTCGGCGTCGGACAGCAGCGCCGACAGCACGTGGACGGGCTCGATGTAGGGGTGATCGTTGCGGGCGGCCAGACTCTGAGCGTCGGCCAGGGCTTGCTGGAACTTGGTGGTCAGTTTGTCGAATCGCATAATGGTCGTTTGTGGCTTGTTGGTGAGCCTGACCGATACGCGCCGGCGGGCTCGATGACCTGAATATGCGGCCGGATGCGAGAATTTCAATACCTCGTCGGCCGCAGGGATTTGGGTCTGTTAACACATCCGCGTACAGCAACAATCTGCCCTATGAGCATATACGTTTTTGTCTACGGCACGCTACGCGCCGGCGAAATCAATGACCTGGCGCAGGCCGCCGCGCGCCGCGGCCTGCCGCCGGCGCGCCACGTCGGCCCGGCCACGGTGCCCGGCATGCTGGTGGATTTCGGCGACTGGCCCGGATTGCTCCCGGTGGCCGACGACCGGCGGGTGCTGGGCGACATCTACGAGGTCGACCCGGCCCTGGTCGCCCTCATGGATGAGATCGAGGAATACGCCCCCCCGACCGCCCCGGCTGCTTCGTGCGCCGGCCGGTGCTGGCCCGGCCGCTGGCGCCCGATGCCGCTCCGGTGGCCTGCGAGTATTACCCCATCGACCCGGCGTGGCGCGGGACCGCGACGGACATCGACGGCGATGACTGGGTGACCTACCGCCAGGCCCGCCCGGGCCGGATGCCGCCGTAGAAATGCGCTGCAAAACGCCCCGTAAGACACCCGTAGTAACAACGGACTACAATGGGTACCTGTCTTCACGCTTTAAGCCCGTCCAGGCTACCCGCCGGGTCCGGGCACTATAAAGGTCATCGTATGCAAAAACGGGTTCCCGTTGCCCCTGATGCCGCCCACTGTTCCACGTGTATGTTGGGCCACGTGTGTGTCCCGGTCGGGATGGCAGCCGCCGAAGTAGAAAAGCTGGACGAACTGGTGAAAGAGCGCGTGCGCCTCGAAAAGGGCAAGACGCTGTATTCGCTGGATCACCCCCCTGGACGCCGTCTACGGCGTGCGCTTCGGCAGCCTGAAACGCAGCTCGAAGACGCCACCGGCCAGATCCAGATCACCGGATTCCACCTGCCCGGCGAGATCGTCGGCATGGACGGCATGCTGGACGGCAAGCACGTCTCGGCCGCCGTGGCCCTGGAAGACTCCGAAGTCTGCGTGATCCGCCTGAACGAAGTCGACCGCGTGGCCACCCACCTGCCCTCGCTGCAGCAGCAGTTCCGCCGCCTGATGAGCCGCGAGATCACGCGCTCGCACCAGATGCTGGCGTCGCTGGGCTCGATGCGCTCCGAACAGCGCCTGGCCGCGTTCCTGCTCAACCTGTCGCAACGCTATGCGTCGCTGGGCTACTCGTCGACCGAATTCGTGCTGCGCATGAGCCGCGAGGAAATCGGCAACTATCTCGGCCTGACGCTGGAAACGGTCAGCCGGCTGTTCTCGCGCTTCGCGCGCGACGGCCTGATCCGCATCAACCAGCGCGAAGTCCGTATCCTGGACCAGCCCGCGCTCAAGCAACTGCTGGGCCACGAGGGCTGCTGACGCCCGCCCGCGCCATGCGCCGCACCGCCGCACCCGGCGCCGCACAGCCGTACCCGGCGCCGCGCCTGTTGCGCTCGCGCCGGGCCTGGAGCGCGGCGGCGCTGGCCCTGGCGGCCCTGCTGCCCCTGGCGGCGCGCGCGCAGACGCCGCTGCCCGATCCCTACGATTACGACGAACCCGTGCCCGCGCCCAAGCGGGTGGTGGTGCCGCGCTGGCAGACGCTCGAACTGGGCAAGCCCGGCCACCGCTACAAGGTACCGGTCTATGCTAACCGGAACCTGGCGCGCGGCGACCTGCGCGATATCAAGCAAATCGTGATCGTGTTCCACGGCGTCAAGCGCAACGCCGACGCCTATTACGAGACCGCCGCCACGGTGCTGGCCGCCAATCCGGCGCGGGCCAACGACACCCTGATCCTGGCGCCGCGCTTCGTCGGCGTGATCGATTCGGGCTTCGCCGGCATGGCGGCCTGGCGCAAATCCAGCTGGGAAGATGGCGACGACAGCGTGCAGGCCAACGGCCGGCCGGCGCCGGTCAGCGCGTTCCAGGTCATCGACGACCTGCTGCGCAGCCTGGACGACCGCAAGCGCCTGCCGACCCTGGCCGGCATCGTGCTGGCCGGCCATTCCGGCGGCGGCCAGCTGGTGCAGCGCTACGCCGTGCTGAACCAGATCGACGGCCCGCTGCGGCGCGACGGCATCGCCGTGCGCTACGTGATCGCCAATCCCTCCTCCTATCTGTACCTGACCCGCGAGCGCCCGCGCCCCGACGGCAAGGGCTACGCGCCCTACGAGCGCGGCATCTGCCCGACCTACAACCAGTACAAGTACGGCACCGACAAGCTGCCCCCGTTCGCGCAGGAAACCGACGACACGCGCCTGTTCATCCGCTACGCGGCGCGCGACGTCACCTACCTGCTGGGCGGCGCCGACAACAATCCCGAGCACCGTCTGCTGGACAAGACCTGCGGCGCCGAGGCCCAGGGCGCCACCCGGCTGGCGCGCGGCACCGCCTACCTGCAATACGAACGCATCGTCGCCGCGCGCGGCAACCGGCCGGTGACGCTGCACCGCGCCGGCTTCGAAGTGACCGGCGTCGGCCACGAGTACAAGGGCATGTTCGGCTCGGTCTGCGGCGCGCGCGCGTTGCTCGGCGACGATGCGCAGGCGCCCGCCGGCGCGGCCGCCTGCACGGTGATCGAACCGCCGCACAAGTAGGCGCGCCCCAACCGCAACGCGACCGCGCAACCCGCCAGGAAATCCGCGCGGCCACACGCACAGCGCGAGGGGCTGCAAGCCGCATACCTGCGTCGCGGCGATTATTGACACCAAGCTGAACGGAATTCCCGGACAAGCGCAGGGGTGCATTTTTGCGCCGGCAGGCGCAAGATAGGCGGGTACCGTCTCCGTGGAAGACAGATATGAGCCAAGCGTATCTCGACATGCCCGACGCCAAGCGCCGCATCAAGGCGATCTTCGTCGGCTCCATGGGCAACCTGGTCGAATGGTATGACTTCTACGCCTATACCGCCTTCGCCCTGTACTTCGCCCCCGCCTTCTTCCCCTCGCACGACCCCGTCGTGCAGCAGCTGAACGCCGCCACGCTGTTCGCCGCCGGCTTCATCGTGCGGCCGCTGGGCGGCTGGCTGTTCGGCCACCTGGCCGACCGCCACGGGCGACGATTGTCGCTGATGGTCTCGGTGGGCATGATGTGCGTGGGCTCGCTGATCATCGCGGTCACGCCCACCTACGCGTCCATCGGGCTGGCGGCGCCGGCGCTGCTAGCGCTGGCGCGGGTCATCGAGGGCCTGAGCCTGGGCGGCGAATACGGCGCCAGCGCCACCTATCTCACCGAGATCGCCGACCCGGAACACCGCGGCTTCTATTCCAGCTTCCAGTACGTCACGCTGATCGGCGGCCAGCTCTGCGCCATCCTGGTGCTGCTGTTGCTGCAGAACGTGTTCCTGACGCACGAGCAGCTGGTGGAATGGGGCTGGCGCATTCCGTTCGTGATCGGCGCCATGCTGGCCATCATCACCGCCGTCATGCGCCGCGACATGCCCGAGACCGACTCCTACAAGCAAGCCAGCCAGAGCAAGCCCCGGACCAGTTCGCTGCGCGGCCTGCTGCGCTACCCGCGCGAAGTTGCGATCGTGGTCGGCCTGACGGCCGGCGGCACGGCGGCGTTCTACACCTTCACCACCTACATGCAGACCTTCGTGCGGCAGACCGCCGGGTTCTCGGACATCGTCACCACCTACGTGATCGCCGCGTCGCTGATCTTCGCGCTGATCCTGCAGCCGCTGTACGGCGCGCTGTCCGACAGGATCGGGCGCAAGCCGCTGCTGGTGTTCTTCGGCATCGCGGGCGCGCTGCTCACCGTGCCGCTGCTGATGACGCTGTCGCAGACCCGCTCGCCATTCATCGCCTTCCTGCTGATCTGCGCGGCCTGGATCTTCACGGCCGGCTACACCTCGATCAACGCGGTGGTGAAGGCCGAACTGTTCCCCACCAACATCCGCGCCACCGGCGTGGCGGTGCCGTACGCCATCACCGTGTCGATCTTCGGCGGCACGGCGCCCGCCATCGCGCTGTGGTTCAAGCAGCAGGGCCACGAGCAGTGGTTCTACTACTACCTGGCGGGCGTCATCTTCATCTCGCTGCTGGTGTACGCGACCATGCGCGACACCAAACACCAGTCGGCCATGCACCGGCACGATTGAGGCCGGTGCATCCGCCTCAGCCCGGCTGGTGCGCGCTGACGGCGTCCAGCACGCGGGCCGAGTACACCATGGCCGCGCCGGCGTTCAACGCCACCGCCACGCCCAGCGCCTCGCCGATTTCCTCGCGGGTGGCGCCGTGCTTGAGCGCCTGCGCCGAGTGCACCGTGATGCAGCCGTCGCAACGCGTGGTCACGGCCACCGCCAGCGCGATCAGCTCGCGCGTCTTGGCGTCCAGATGCGCGGTCTTGGCGCCGGCCGCCGACAGCGCCTGGTAGCCCTTGAGCGTATCGGGCGTCAACGCGCCCAGCTCGCCGATGCGGCCCATCAGTTCCTTTTGGTAGTTCACCCAATCCAGCATGTCCTGCTCCTGAAAACCGGCGTGGCCCGATGCCTGACGCCATGGAGGCAGTATGCGCGGCATGGTGATATCAAATGAATCATGAAGTCGCCCTGTCATGCTCATTCGTCTCAATTCGGTGACATGGGGCGCCGCACCGGCCGGCGCCGCCGGCCCGCCCGATGCGGGCCCGCAACACCCGGATTGCTCTATTAGTAAAAATAATTACAATTCTCGTTTCCTGACAATTCCCCTGGCCGCCGCGGCGGCCGCAGCATTGCCCATCGTGAGCCAGCCGGAGTCCGCCTCCACCCCCACCATCGAGACCCTGTACACCAGCCACCATGCCTGGCTGCAGGGATGGCTGCGCCGGCGGCTGGGCAATGCCTGCGATGCCGCCGACCTGGCGCATGACGCCTTCATGCGGCTGCTGGCGCGGCCGCGGCGCTTCGACACCGCGCCACAGGCGCGCGTCTACCTGCGCACCATGGCCAACGGCCTGTGCATCGACCTGTGGCGCCGCCGCGAAATCGAGCAGGCCTGGCTGGAAACCCTGGCCGCGCAGCCCGAACCCGTGGCGCCGTCGGCGGAACAGCAGGCCATGGTGATGCAGGCCCTGCACGAGATCGACGACATGCTGCGCAGCCTGCCGCCCAAGGCCGCCACGGCCTTCGTGCTGGCCGTGGCCTGCGACATGACCGACCAGGAAGTGGCCGACGAGCTACAGGTGTCCAGCCGCATGGTCCGCAAATACGTGGCGCAGGCGATGCTGCACTGCCTGCGCCTGGAAGCCCGGCTGGCGGCCGGCGGCGCATGACCTCGCCCTCGCCCCTGGCCGCGCCCGGCCTGTACGGCGCGATCGACGATTCGCTGGAACAGGCGGCCGAATGGTATGCGCTGCTGCGCTCCGGCCAGGCCGCCGCGGACGACCACGGCCGCTGGCAGGCCTGGCTGGATGCCGATGCCCGCCACCGCGAAGCCTGGTCGTACGTCGAACGCATCAGCCAGCGCTTCGATCCGATCCAGCGCAGCCCGGTGCGGCGTCCGGCCACCGAGGCCTACCGCCTGGCCCGGGCGCGCCTGACCCGGCGCCGCGTTGTGCTCGGCCTGGCCGGCGGCGGCGCGCTGGCCTGGATCACCGTGCGCCACAGTCCGGTGCCGGACCTGGCGCTGGCCTGGATGGCCGACCACCGCACCGGCACGGGCGAAATCCGCGAACTGGCGCTGTCCGACGGCACCCGCGTCTGGCTCAATACCGCCAGCGCCTTCGACGACGACTATGACGCGCAGGTGCGCCGCCTGGTGCTGCGCTCGGGGGAAGTGCTGATCCAGACCGCGCCCGATCCCGCCCGCCCGTTCCTGGTGTCGACGCCGTATGGCCAGCTGCGGGCGCTGGGCACGCGCTTCACCGTGCGCATCGACGGCGCCGACGCCCTGCTGGCGGTGTATGAGGGGGCGGTGGAGATCCGCACCGCCGACGGCGGGCTGACCCAGGTGGTGTCGGCGGGCCGGCAGGCGCGCTATTCACGCACCGCCATCGACGCCGGCGCGCCGGCCGATCCGGCCCGCGAGGCCTGGTCGCGGGGCATCCTGATCGCGCAGGACATTCCCTTGTCCGAGGTGCTGCGCGAGCTGGCCCGTTACCAGAGCGGCCATCTGGGCGCCAGCGCCGATGTCGCCGGCATCCGGGTGCTGGGCAGCTACCCGCTGACCGAGCCCGACCGCGCGCTGGCGATGCTGGCCGCCGCCCTGCCCATCCGGATCCGCCGCAGCCTTCCCTGGTGGACCTCGGTGGAGGCCCGGCCCTAGGGCCGGCGGCCCCCGCAAGGCGCCCGTCACAGACCGCGGCGTTTTTTTTCAAAAAGTGGTTCCGGCTTTTGTCCTCTCGTTCGATCAAGCAGAGGTAAGCGACCCACGGCGTCCCGCCCAGGGTCGCCCGGCCTTCATCCGATCGAGAGAAATATCCTCATGTCCCGCAAGTCTC
>NZ_CYTY01000035.1:0-42242 GCF_001298995.1 Achromobacter sp. 2789STDY5608615 | reverse complement strand
CCAGCCCCGGCGTGCAGGGGGTGTACAGCGCGCCGGCCGCGTTGCGGGCGCTGCTGGCGGGCACCGGGCTGCAGGCACGCATCGGCGCGGGTGGCGGCTACACGCTGGAGCCCGCGCCGCAGCCCGCCCCGGGCGACGCCGCCGTGCTGCCGTCGATCACGGTGAACGGCAACCGCGAATCGCCGGTCGGACCGGTCAGCGGCTACATCGCCACCCGCACCATGGCGGCGGGCAAGGACGATTCCGCCCTGGCGGAAACGCCGCAATCCGTGACGGTGGTCACGCGCGACCAGATGAACGACCAGGGCGCGCAGACCATCACCGATGCGCTGCATTACGTCGCCGGCGTCAACACCTCGGCCTACGGCGAGGACCCGCGCTATGACTGGATCACCATGCGCGGCTTCAACCAGTCGGTGTTCGGCATGTACCGCGACGGCCTGCGGGCCTCCGGCAGCAAGATCGGCATGCGCATCGACTCCTACGGCCTGGAGCGGCTGGAAGTGCTCAAGGGCCCCAGCTCGGTGCTGTACGGCCAGAATTCGCCCGGCGGCCTGATCAACGCGGTCACCAAGCGGCCCACCGACGACCCGCTGCACGAAGTGACGCTGGGCGTGGGCAGCCACGACCGCAAGCAGGCCCAGTTCGACCTGGGCGGACCGGCCACGGCGGACGGCACCCTGCTGTACCGCCTGACCGGCAACGTGCGCGACAGCGACACGCAGATGCGCTATGCGCCGGACGACCACGCCTACATCGCCCCCGCGCTGACCTGGAAGCCCAACGCCGACCTGTCGCTGACCGTGCTGGCCAACTACCAGCACGACCGCGCCGCGTGGGGCCTGTGGTACCCGCGCACGGGCACGCTGTTCTCCAGCCCGTGGGGCCAGATCAGCTCCAGCTTCTATCCGGGCGAGCCGGACTTCAACCGCTTCGACCGGACCCAGAAATCGCTGGGCACGCTGCTCGAGTACAAACTCGGCGGCGATGCCGTGTTCCGCCAGGGACTGCGGGTCGAAACGATGAACTACGACGCCAAGTACGTGCGCGGCCGCGCCCTGCTGAACGATGACTACGACCTGGACGAAAGCGGTCACCTGCTCTATCGCGACGCCAACCGCAATCAGCTGCGCTCGCGCGTCTACACCATGGACAACCAGCTCGCCTGGACCGCGCAGACCGGCCCGGTCACGCATCGGCTGCTGGTCGGCCTGGACGCCAGCCTGACGCGCTACAACGACCGCCAGTGGTCGGGCAGCGCCCCGGTGCTGGACATCCTGGACCCGCAGTACGGCCAGCCGATACCCGACCCCACCTCGCCCTGGGCCCGCGACGTCACCGCGCGCCAGACCGGCATCTACTTCCAGGACCGCCTGTCGCTGGGCGAACACTGGATCCTGCGCGGCGGCGTGCGCCACGACCGCGCCCGCACCGAGACGCGCGATCCGCTGGGCACGCTGGACCTGAACCAGCGCGACAGCGCCACCACCTACCAGGCCGGCGCGCTCTACCGCGCCGACAACGGCCTGTCGCCGTTCGTCAACTACGCCGAATCGTTCCAGCCGACGGCGCAGGCCAGCAAGGACGGCTCGCCCTACCAGCCCACCCGCGGCCGCAGCGTGGAAGCCGGCCTGCGCTACCAGCCGCCGGGCGAGCACATGATGCTGACGGCGTCGGTCTACGACATCCGCCAGAACAACGTGCTGACGCAGGATCCGAACGACCCGACCAACTCGATCCAGGCCGGGCAGGTGCGCTCGCGCGGCATCGAACTGGAAGGCACCTGGGAACCGACGCCGCAATGGTCGGTGCTGGCCAGCTACACCTTCCTGGATACGAAGGTCACGCGCAGCAACACCCCCGGGCAGGAAGGCACGCGGCCGCAGGACGGTTGGGGCACGACCTCGCCGCGCCACATGGCATCGCTGTGGGTGAACTACCGGCTGGCCTCGACGGCGCTGCGCGGCGTGTCGATCGGCGGCGGGGTGCGCTACATGGGCAGCACGCTGGACTACGGCCCGACCGCGGCGGATCCGGACAACGCCTACGCCACCTCGGTCAAGACGCCCGCGTACACCGCGTACGACATGGTGCTGGGCTATGAGCCGAACGCGCACTGGCGCATGCAATTCAAGGTCGCCAACCTGTTCGACAAACTGTACGTGGCGAACCCATGCGGCGGCTCGCCCCTGAACGCCTGCTACTACGGTCCGCGCCGTACGCTGCTGCTCAGCACCACGTATCGCTGGTAGGTCGACGCGATGGCCCTGCTACGCCGCCTGCATCGCTGGGCCGGCCTGTTCCTGGCGCTGTTCCTGTTCGTGTCAGGCCTGACCGGCGCCATCATCTCGTGGGATCACGAGCTGGACGAATGGCTCAACCCGCAGCTGTTCGACGCGCCCGCCGCGGCCGGCGCCACGCCACGGTCCGCGCTGGCGCTGGCCGACGGGCTGGAGGCGGCCGACCCGCGCCTGCGCGTGGCCTATCTGCCGCTGGCGGTGGAGCCGGGCCATGCGCTCGGCGTATCGGTGGTGCCGCGCATCGATCCGGCCACGAGACGGCCCTACCCGCTGGACTTCAACCAGGTCACGCTCGATCCGGCGACCGGCGCCGTGCGTGGCGCGCGCGAATGGGGCCGGGTGTCGCTGGCGCGCGAGAACCTGATGCCGTTCCTGTACAAGCTGCACTACACCCTGCACCTGCCCGATATCGGCCGGGTGGAACTGGGCACCTGGTTCATGGGCATCGTCGCGATCGTGTGGGCGCTGGACAGCCTGATCGCGCTGGCGATCTCGTTTCCCAGCCGCAAGGCGTGGCGCAAGTCGCTGTCGTTCCGGCTGCGCCAGGGGCGGCCCAAGCTGGTCTTCGACCTGCACCGTTCCGGCGGCGTGTGGGTGTGGGGCCTGCTGCTGATGGTCGCGGTGACGTCGGTGTCGATGAACCTGGGACGCGAGGTGGTGCGGCCGCTGGTGGCGTTTTTCTCGCCGCTGACGCCGGACATCTTCGCCCTGCGCCGGCCCGCGCCGCCAGCGGCGTTCCAGGAGCCGGGGATCACGCGCGGCCAGGCGCTGGAGATCGGCCGCGCGCAGGCGCGCCTGCGGGGCTGGACGCTGCCGGCCGGGGCCCTGTTCTACAGCGCGCCCTACGGCCTGTATGGCGTGAATTTCTTCGAGCCCGGCGACGACACGCCGTCGGGGCTGGGGCGCCCGTGGATCTACCTGGACAGCCAGAGCGGCCAGGTGATCGGCGACCGCGTTCCCGGCCGCGGCAGCGCCGGCGACCTGTTCCTGCAGGCGCAGTTGCCGCTGCACACCGGCCGCATCCTCGGCCTGCCCGGACGCATCCTGATGTCGGCGCTGGGACTGGTGACGGCCATGCTCAGCGTCACCGGGGTGTTGCTCTGGGCCCGCAAACGCCGCGCCCGGCATCTGGGGCAACGCCAGACGCCGCTGGCCGTCGCCAGGCCCTAGCGCCGCGCGCCCGTCAGCGGCCGCGGCGGCGCCGGCGGCGCGGGCTCAAGGGGCGCGGCCTGGAGCGACTGGATTTCCAATGGCGAACGGGCCTGCGCCACGCACGGCAGGATCCAGCCCTCTTCCTTCTCGTCGCGCGACAGGCCCGGCCATTCGATGCGGTAGGCGATCTCGCCTTCCAGCATCAGGCACATGCAGGCGCGACAGGTGCCGTTGCGGCAGGAACTGGGCAGCTTGATGCCGGCGGCCTGGGCGGCCGCCAGCAGGGTCGAATCGGCATCCGCCTCGAAGCACAGGCCGGACGGTTGCACCAGGACGGGAAAGACGGGCATGGTCGCGGGATCGTTCGTCTTGTGAAGACAGCGGCGCGGGCCGGCCTTCAGGGCAGGCCCTGGAAGGCCGCGGCCCGCTCAGGCGGGCTGCTCCTGCCAGTCCAGCTGCCAGGCGCCGGACAGCACGTTCTGCAGCCACAGCGAGCAGGTCAGGGTCTTGGCGTCAGTGACCTCGCCCTTGGCGCAGGCCGCGAACAGTTCGTCCGGATGGGCGCTGAAGACATCGAGGAATTCATCCTGGTCCAGCTGTTGCGGACCGGCGCGCAGGCCGCGCGCGAAGTAGATGTGGACGATCTCGGTGGAATAGGCGATGGCCAGGTGCAGCGCGCCGGCGCGGGCCCACTGGGTGGCGGTGTAGCCGGTTTCCTCGAGCAGTTCGCGCTTGCCGCAGGCCAGCGGGTCTTCGCCCGGATCGAGCTTGCCGGCGGGGAATTCGGTCATGACGCGGCCGATCGGATAGCGGTACTGGCGTTCGAGCAGCACGCGGCCGTCATCGAGCAGCGGAATCACCACCACCGCGCCCGGATGCACCACGTATTCGCGCGTCGAGGTGTGGCCGTTGGGCAGGCGGACGGTGTCGTTGCGGATCTTGAGGAAGCGGCCGTCGTAAGCGGCCTCGCTGGAGACGCGCTCTTCGAACAGATGGGAATCGGGCTTGTCGGTCATGGCGCGGCGTGGGAAGAGGCAGGCGCCGGCGCGCAAGGCGGCCGGCGCGAAGAGCTTGCAGCTTACCATCGGGCCCGTCATGACTGCGCCGATGCCGCGCCGCCGGCCACGCGGCGTTCAGCCGCCGACGCGGATCACGATCTTGCCGAAGTGGCGGCCCGAGGCCAGGTGCTCGAACGCGGCCGGCGCCTCGTCGAACCCGTAGACGCGGTCGATCACCGGCGCGATGCGGGCGCGGTCGACCAGCCGCGTCACGTCTTCCAGCATCTTGCGGCTGCCCACGAAAATGCCTTCCAGGCGCTTGTTGCCGGCGATCAGCGCCAGCGGCGACACCGGCACCGAAGCAAAGCCGCTGACGCCGCCAATGATGCCGACCGCGCCGCCATGACGCACCGCCGCGATCGAGCGTTGCAGCGTGCCTTCGCCGCCCACTTCCAGCACCACGTGGGCGCCCTCGCCGCCGGTCGCGCGCAGCACTTCGTCCTGCCATTCCGGCGTTTCGCGGTAGTTGATCAGGTCATCCGCGCCCAGTTCGCGCGCCCGCGCCAGCTTGGCGGCGCTGGACGAGGTGATGATGGCGCGCAGGCCCGTCGCCTTGGCCAGTTGCAGGCCCCAGATCGAGACCCCGCCGGTGCCCAGCAACAGCGCGGTCTGGCCGGCGCGGGCGCGGCCGGCGACGAACAGCGCGTTCCAGGCGGTGACGGCGGCGCACGGCAGGGTCGCGGCCTGCTCGTCCGACAGGGAATCGGGAATGGCCACCAGGGAGTGCTCGGAGAAGACGACTTCGCTGGCCAGCACGCCGTCGCTGGCGGCGCCAGGTGCCCGCGCGGTGTTGGCGGGCGTGGGCTCGCCGTCGATCCAGTCCGGCAGGAAGGCGCCCATGACGCGGTCGCCCGCCTTGAAGCGCGTGACGCCGGCGCCCACCGCCAGCACCTCGCCGGCGGCGTCGGAAGCGGGCACCACGGGGCTGCCGGCCACCTTCAGGTAATCGCCGCGGGCGACCATCAGGTCGCGGAAATTCAGCGAGACGGCCTTGATGCGCACGCGCACCTCGAAGGGGCCGGGTTCGCGCGCCGCTCGCTCCACGCGCTGCAGCGAGCCGATGCCTTGGCCGGCGGTGATCTGGTATGCCTGCATGATGATGTCCTCTGGGTGATTCGGGAAACGCCGTCCAACACGGGACGGCGCGGTATGGGTACGATATAAGGGAACCAGACTACCCAGTGGCGGCATTTATTCACTTGAATGTCGCCCTATTGGAACCAATACCCCGCAGGACACCCCATGGCCACTCCCTACTCCCACGACCGCCTGGGCGGCATCGAGGTCTTCGTGCAGGCCGCCGAAGCCGGCAGCTTCGCGCTGGCGGCCGACCGCCTGAACCTGACGCGCTCGGCGGTCGGCAAATCGATCGCCCGACTCGAAGCGCGGCTGGGCGCGCGGCTGTTCCACCGCACCACGCGCCAGCAAAGCCTGACCGACGCCGGCCAGGCCTACTACGACCGCTGCGTGCGGGCGCTGGCCGAGCTCTACGACGCCGAGGCGGAACTGGACAGCGGCCGGCGCGCGCCGCGCGGACGGCTGCGGGTCAG
The DNA here is from genome assembly GCF_001298995.1 of Achromobacter sp. 2789STDY5608615. Lineage (NCBI taxonomy): Bacteria > Pseudomonadati > Pseudomonadota > Betaproteobacteria > Burkholderiales > Alcaligenaceae > Achromobacter > Achromobacter sp. 2789STDY5608615. Next base: position 36,182 of record NZ_CYTY01000035.1, on the reverse strand, counting down.
CGCGCCGCTGGTGTTCGGCCGCCACTGCGTGGCGCCGGTGCTGCGCGAACTGGCCGCGCAGCACCCGCAGCTGCAGATCGACATTTCATTCAACGATCGCGTGGTGGACCTGATCGAGGAAGGCTACGACCTGGGCATCCGCATCGGCCCGCTGCCCGACAGCTCCAGCCTGGCGGCGCGCCGCCTGGGCCTGCAGACCATGGGCATCGGCGCCGCGCCGGCCTACATCGCCGGGCACGGACGCCCCGTCACGCTGGACGAGATACGCCAGCACGCCGGCGTGGTCTATGCCCACGGCGGCGTCGAGAAAGGCTGGTCGGTGATGGGACCGGATGGCCAGGTGATCCAGCTGCACCTGCCGCCGCGGCTGCGGCTCGACGACCTGCAGGCCATTGCCGATGCCGCCATCGCGGGCGCCGGGCTGGCATGGCTGCCGTGCTGGATGCTGACGCACTACGTGCGCAGCGGCGAGCTGGAGGTATTGATGCACGGCGACCGCATGGCGGCGCAGGACGTGCATGCCGTCTGGCCGCAGGCGCGCTACCTGCCGTCCAAGACGCGCGCCGCGATCGACGCGCTGGCGGCACAGGTGCCGGCGATGCTGGCGAAATAGCGGCCAAGCGGGCCGCGCCACGCGAATCGGCGCAACGCGCCACAACCCGGCGCTGCCCGATGCCGGCACGCACGGTGGCGAACCGGCATCGCGGGCGGCCTGTCAGTCGAACTTGCGACGGGCGTCCAGCGCCAGGCCGGCGCCGATGCTGCCGAACAGGTCGCCCTCGACGCTGCGCGCCTGCGGCACCAGCGCCGAGACGCAATCGCGCAGGCGCGGCACGCGGCTCGAACCGCCGGTGAAGAACACCGTGTCCACGTCGGCGGGCGCGACGCCCGCGTCGCGCATCAGGACGCCGACGGTCTGCTCGATCTTCTCGATCAGCCGCGCCACGCTCGCGTCGAACGACGGCCGCGTCACCTCCACGCCCAGCTCGGGCGCGATGCGCGACAGGTCGATGCGCGCGGCGGGACCTTCGGACAGCGCGATCTTGGTCTCTTCGACCTGCACCGCCACCCAGTGGCCGGCGCGCTGCTTGACCAGGTTCAGCAGCAGGTCGATCTTGTCGCGGTCGCCGGCTTCGGCGCGGATGTAGGCAAAGTGTTCGGCGGCCTTGCGGGTGTAGGCCTGGTTGATGGTGTGCCAGCAGGCCAGGTTGCCGTACTGCGTGGACGGCACGTCCTTGCCGCTGCGCAACTGGCTGCCCAGGCCCAGCAGCGGCATGACGTGCGCCAGGCTGAGCTGCTTGTCGAAGTCCACGCCGCCGATGTGCACGCCGCCGATGTGCACGCCGCCGTAGGCCAGGATGTCCTCGCGGCGATCCGGCTTGGCGGCGCGGCCCGGCCCCAGGCGGATCAGCGAGAAGTCCGAGGTGCCGCCGCCGATGTCGATGACCAGCACCAGTTCCTCGCGGTCGATCTGCGACTCGTAGTCGAAGGCCGCGGCCAGCGGCTCGAACTGGAATTCGATGTCGGTGAAGCCGACGCTGCGCGCGATCTCGCCCAGCGTGTCCTGGGCGGTCTGGTCGGCGGCGGGGTTGTCGTCGACGAAGAACACCGGCCGACCCAGCACGGCGCGCGTGAAGTCGCGGCCGGCGGCGGTCTCGGCGCGGCGCTTGAGTTCGGCGATGAAACGCGTCAGCAGCACGCGGAACGGGATCGAGCGGCCCTGCACTTCCGTCGAGCCATCGATCAGCGAGCTGCCCAGCAGGCTTTTCATCGAGCGCATCAGGCGCCCGTCGTAGCCCGCCAGGTAGTCGGAGATGGCCGCCCGGCCGTAGCTGACCTCGGCGTCTTCGTCATGGAAGAAGATGGCCGAGGGCAAGGTGGTCTTGCCGTCTTCAAGGGCGAGGAGCGCGCGCTGGTCGGGGCGGCTCCAGCCGACGGTGGAGTTCGACGTGCCGAAGTCGACGCCGCATGCGGTGGAAATCATGGAAATTCGGGGGGCTGAAAGCAAAACGGCGCACAAGTGTAGCCGCAACCGCCCGAAACGCCATGTCAGCCCGGGCGGCGCAGCGCCACGGCCACGAAAACCAGCGTCACGGCGGCGGCCAGCAAGCCGCCGGAAAAACCGGTGACGTACCCCATCCGGGCGGCCACGCCGGTGATGAGCGACGAGGTCAGGATCTCGCCCAGGTCGCGCGCGCTCTGGACCGCGGTCATGTCGGTGCCGGCCTGCGCGCCGCGCGCGGCAAAGCGCATCGCCAGCGTCATCATCGCCACCGAGGCCGCGCCGGCGCCAAAGGCGCCCAACGCCTGCGCCGCGTAGGCCGCGGCCGTCGGCTGCGGCGCCCAGCCCTGGGCCTGCGCCAGCCACGCCAGCGCCGCCGCGCCCGAGGCCGCCAGGCCAAGCGCCAGCGCGCCGCGCGCGCCGATGCGTCCGACCAGCCAGGCGCCGCCGCCGCAGCCCAGCAGCACGGTCACCGCGCCCCCGGCCATGCCGAGCCGTCCCACCGCCTCCACCGCCCAGCCCGCGTCCACCAGGAACAGCTTGGACAGGCCATAGCCCGCCACCGCCGTCATCGCCGACAGGAACGCCGCCAGCGCCAGCGCCCAGCCGCCCGGCCGGCGCGCGAAGCCGGCCAGCGTGGCGCGCCGGACGGCGGCGGGCAGCGCGGTTTCGCGCCAGCCCGACGCCATCAACAGGCTGAACGCGACCACCGCGGCCAGCAGCGCCAGCGCGCCGCCCTGCCCCAGCCAGCCCGCCAGCACCAGGCAGCCCGGCCCGCCGGCGAAAAAGCCGATCATGGTGCCGCCCACCTGCACCGCGTTGGCGCGCGCCAGCGCCTGGCCCTCGAAGCGCTCGGCGGTCAGGCCGTCGGTGGCGATGTCCTGCGTGGCGCTGGCCAGCGAGGCCAGCGCCATCAGCGCCACCACCCACGGCGCGCTGGCCGCGGACACGCCGGTCACGGCCACCGCCGCCAGGCACGCCAGCACGATGCCCTGCATCGGCAGGATCCAGCTGCGGCGCCGGCCCAGCGCCGGCCGGTAGCGGTTGTCGACGACCGGCGCCCACAGGAATTTCAACACCCAGGGCAGCCCCACCAGCGGCAGCCAGGCCAGCGCGTGCAACGGCGCGCCGTCGCGCCGCAGCAGCGTCGGCAGCGCCTCCATCGCCACCCCCAGCGGAATGCCCTGGGAAAAATAGAGCGCGCCGATCATGATGAACAGGCGCGCATTCGCGGTTTGCTTCACGTCGATTTCCTTCAAGCTTGCGTTGCCGCGCCCACGCGGCGGTGTTCACTGCCCTGCCCGGGCGTGACGAACAGGATGCGGGCCGGACAGGCCACGTGCAGGCGGTGCCAGACGCCGCGCGGCACCACGGCGCCGCGCCGCGCGTCCAGCAGCACGTCGGTCTCGACGCCGGCCTCGTCCATCAGCGTCAGCACCACGCGGCCTTCCAGCACACAGAGCATTTCCTCGCCGGCCGGATGCCGTTCCCAGACGTCGCCGTGCACGTCGGCGTCGCTGGCCGCGGCCTTGATGCCGACCAGCCAGCCTTCGTGCGGCGCCAGGCGCCGCAGCCTGCCGATGTCGCGCATGCCGCCATCGCCGGCCAGCGCCATGAAATGATCGAGCCAGTCGAACACTGGCACGGGCGTCGTTGCAGCCACGTTGTCTCTCCTTGAAAAAAGGGATGGACGGCGCGCCCGCGCCATCCATCGATCGCACACCGCTCAGTACTCGGCCCGCAGGGTCAGCATGACGTTGCGCGGTTCGCCGTAGCGGTTGTTCCAGGCCGTGCCCGACAGGCTCTGGTAGTAGCCGCGGTCGAACACGTTGTTGACGTTCAGCGCCGCGGTCAGGTGCTTGTCGACGCGGTAGGCCAGGCGCAGGTCCACCAGCGCGTAGCCGCCCTGGCGCAGCGTGACCGGACCCGACACGGTCGAATAGCCGGACTGCACCTGCAGGCCGCCGCCCACGCTCAGGCGCCGCTGCATCGTCGGCAGCGCATAGTTGGTCCACAGGCGGAAGATGTGCCTGGGCGTGAAACTGGCGAAGGGCTGGCCGCCGGCCTGCGTGTCGGTCAGGTACTTGCTGGTGTTGAAGGTGTAGCCGGCCGCCACCGTCCAGTACGGCGTGATGCTGCCGCTGGCCTCGGCCTCGAAGCCGCGGCTGCGCACCTCGCCGCCCGCCACGTAGTAGCAGTTCTGGCCGACGCAGGGCCAGTCCGGATCCTGCTGCGCGCGGTTCTTCTGGCGGATCTGGAACGCGGCCAGCGATACGTTCAGCGCGCCGTCCATCAGTTCACCCTTGATGCCAGCTTCGTAGTTGGTGCCGGTGACCGGGTCCAGCCCCTGGCCGTCGCGCGTCAGCTGGCTCTGCGGCTGGAACACCTCGGCATAGCTGCCGTACAGCGACCACTGGCGGTCCAGGTCGACGATCAGCCCGCCGTAGGGCGTGAATTCGGGATCGATGCGCTGGCGCGAACCGGGCGCGTCCTGGTTCCACCAGCTCATGCGTCCGCCCAGCACCAGCGTCAGCGGATCGGCCAGCGAGAAGCGCCCCATGCCGTAGACGCCCTGCTGGCGGGCTCGCGTCTCGCCCGGCGAAGTGTAGGGGCCGACGCCCGGCTCCGGCACGCCATGCGGGTCCCAGTCGAACACGTTCACCGGCACGCGCAGCGCCGGCGTCAGCTGGCCGGTGTACTGCTCGGTCGTGGTGCGCTGGGCATTGCCGCCGAACAGCAGTTCGTGGCGGCGGCCGAACAGTTGCACCGGGCCGCTGACATAGGCGTCGACGCTGGCCTGGGTGTTGTCGAACTTGTAGGCGCCGCCCATCAGCGCCGAGCCCAGGCCGGTCTGGCGGTCGATGGCGCCGTAGGCGCCGGCGTACTTCAGGTTGCTGTCGGCGGTGAGATAGTTGGCGCTGACCTTGGCGCTCCAGCCCTGGCCGAAGCGGTGCTCCAGATCCGCGAACACCCGCGTGGTGTTCCAGTTGAAGCGGTCCCAGGCCGCGTCCAGGTAGGTCGAGCGCTTCAGCCCGATGTCGCCGCCGTCCTTGTAGCGCGGCACGCCCGCCATGTTGGTGGTGGAGCGGATGCGCTGGTATTGCAGGCCGGCCGACAGCACCGTATCCGGGCCCAGGTCGACCTCGCCGATGCCGTAGAACAGCGCCGACTTCTGGTCCGCCACGTCGTAGAAATAGCCGCGGTCCTCGACCGCCGTGACGAGGCGGCCGCGCACGCTGCCGCTGTCGTTGAGCGGGCCGCCCAGATCGGCCTCGGCGCGGTAGCGGTCCCAGCTGCCGGCGCTGAGCGCGCCGCTGAAAGCGAACTCACGCTGCGGCCGCTTGCGCACCAGGTTGACGGTGGCCGCCGGGTTGCCGGCGCCGTGCAGCAGGCCGTTGGCGCCGCGCAGGATCTCGACGCGCTCGTACACCGCCATGTCCTGCGGCGACGCGGCCATGTTGCCCATCAGCACCGGCACGCCGTCCTGCTCGTACGAATCGACCTTGAAGCCGCGGGCGTAATAGGCGGTGGTCAGCAGCTGATAGGGCTGCACCGTGATGCCGGTGGCGTGCTGCATGACCTCGTCCAGGCTTTGCAGGTTCTGCTGCCGCATCTGCTCCTGGCCAATGACCGTGATCGATTGCGGCGTCTCGCGCACCGTCAGCGGCAGCTTGCCCATCGTGGGCGTCTGCGGGCTCGCCGCGGATTCACCGCTGACGGTGACCGCCGGCAGCGTCGCCGCATCGCCCGCCGCCTGCGCCAGCGCCGGCCCCGCCGCCGTCAACGCCAGCCAGACCGGCCAATGACGCGCCCCGCCCTTGCGCGGCCGCGCCGCCCCGTTCCTGAACCTTGATCGCACCGCCGTTCCTCTTTCCTGGTTGTTGAGAATTATTCTCAAACCATTCTAGGGAGCGGCGCGGCGCGCCACTGGCGATTGCGGAAGTCCCGCTATCGATTGCGGAAGTTTTTGCCGGCGAGGCGGCCGGCGCCGGCCAGGGCGTGTCGCGCGACGCGCCCTGACCGGCGCAATGACGGCGGTCAGTACTCGGCGCGCACCGTCAGCATGAAGTTGCGCGGCTCACCGTAGTAGTTGGTCCAGTTGGCGTCGCTCAGGCGCTGGTAGTAGACGCGGTCGAACAGGTTGTTGGCGTTCAGCGCCACCGTCACGTGTTTGTCGACGCGATAGGCCACGCGCATGTCGGCCAGCGCGTAGCCGCCCTGGCGCAGCGTGATGGGCCCGGAGACGTTGTAGAAGCCCGACTGCACCTGCACGCCCCCGCCCACGCTCAGGCGCCTTGCCAGCGCCGGCAAGGCGTACTCGGTCCAAAGGCGGAACATGTGCCTGGGAGCGAAGCTGGCGAGAGGCTGGCCCGCCGAACGGGTGTCGGTCAGGTAGCGGGTGGTGTTGAAGGTATAGCCCGCCATCAGGTTCCAGTAGGGCGTGATGTCGCCAATCGCCTCGAGTTCAAAACCCCGGCTGCGCACTTTTCCGCCGGAAATGGAGGGGCAGTTGCGGCCCCGGCAGGGCACCACCGACGGCTCGGCCTGCGCGCGATCCTTCTGGTCGATCTGGAACAGCGCCAGGGACACGTTCAACGCGTCCGCCAGTTCGCCCTTGATGCCAGCCTCGTAATTCGTGCCGGTCATTGGATCGAGCATCTCGCCCTTGCGGTTCCTGTCGCTCTGCGGCTTGAATACCTGCGCGTAGCTGCCGTACAGCGACCATTGGCGATCCAGGTCGAAGATCAGTCCGCCGTAGGGCGTGAACTTGGCGTTGACGCGCTTCTCGGCGGTGGGCGACGCCAGATGGCTCCAGTCCAGGCGGCCGCCCAGCACCAGCGTCAAGGGATCGGCCAGCGAGAAGCGGCCCATGCCGTACAGGCCCTGCTCGCGCTCCGGATTCCTGCCATCGGACGTGTAGGGGCCGACGTCGTAACGGGGCACATCATGCGGATTCCAGTTGAACACGTCGATGGGCGTGCCATGGACGCCGCCGAGCGCGACGGCGTTCGAGTTCTCCCATGACGTGCGCAACGAATTGGCGCCGACCAGCAGCTCGTGGCGCCGGCCGAACAGTTCGATCGGCCCGCTGGCATAGGCGTCGAAGCTGGTCTGGCTGTTGTCGTAGCGGATGCCCTGGCCGTAGAGCGTCGTGCCGGCGCCCGTCTTCGGATCGACCCCGCCCATGCCGGTGAGGTACTTCATCTCGGAGTCGGACTTGAGGTGATTGACGCTGAGCCTGGCGGTCCAGCCCTGGCCGAAGCGGTGCTCCAGGTCGGCGAACACGCGCGTGGTGTTCCAGTTGGAATGGCTGTCGATGGATTCGAGGTTGGTCGAGCGCTTCAGGCCAAGCGGGCTGCCGTCCTTGTAGCGCGGCAGGCCGCCCATGCTGGGCGGCGGATTGGAACGCACCTGCTGGGTCTGGAGGCCGGCCGACAGGACCGTGTCCGGCCCCAGGTCGACCTCGCCGACGCCGTAGAACAGCCCGGTCTTCTGGTTCGCGGCCTGGTAGAAGAAGCCGCGGTCCTCCAGCACGCCGACGACGCGGCCGCGCACGCTGCCGCTGTCGTTGAGCGGACCGCCCAGGTCCGCCATGCCGCGATAGCGGTCCCAACTGCCGGCGCTGAGTTCGCCGCCGAAGGTGAATTCGCGTTGCGGCCGCTTGCGCACCAGGTTGACGGTGGCCGCCGGATTGCCGGCGCCATGCAACAGGCCGTTGGCGCCGCGCAGGATCTCGATGCGTTCGAAGACGGCGATGTCTTCGGGCCCCGCGGCCACGTTACCCATCATGCTCGGCACGCCGTCCTGCTCGAACGCGTCGATCTTGAAGCCGCGCGAGTAGTAGCCGGTGGTCAGGCGATTGTGCGGCTGCACCGTGATGCCGGTGGCGTGCCGCATGACGTCGTCCAGGGTTTGCAGGTTCTGCTGGCGGATCTGTTGCAGGCCGATCACGGAGATCGACTGCGGCGTCTCGCGCACGCTCAAGGGCAGCTTGCCCAGAGTCGGTTGCGGCGCGGCGGCCGCCTCGCGCTCGCCGCTGACCGTGACCGCCGGCAGCGTGGCCGCGTCCCGGGCGTCGTCGGCCAGCGCCGGCCCCGCCGCCAGCGCCAGCCACAACGGCCAATGGCGCGCCACCGCGATGCGCGCCGTGTTCCTGATGCGTGAACGCATGGGTACTTCTCCCTCTTTGATACAGAGAATTATTCTCATGTAATTTGGAGGAGAAACCGCAACGCTCACGCGTTTGCAAGACTCTTGCCATGGCGATCGCGCAGGCGCGCGATCCGGCAGGACGGTTCACGGAAGCGAGCCCGCGACCGGCGGCGCGTTCAGCGACCGGCGGCCAACGCGCTGGGCAGCACGCCGTAGCGGCGCTGGAAGGCCTTGCTGAAGTGCGAATCGGTGTAGCCGCAGGCGTAGGCGGCTTCCGACACGCTCATGGCGCCGGCGGCGAGCAGCGCGTGCGCCTGCGCCATGCGCTGCTCGCGCACGAAGGCGTAGACGCTGCAGCCGAACAGCTGGCGAAAACCGGTGGTGAGCTTGTTGACGTTGATGCCGGCGCGGCGCGCCAGCGCGGGCAAGGCGGGCGGATGCTGCAGATCGGCCAGCACCAGGTCGCGCGCATGGTGCAGGCGCTCGATGTCGGCGCGCGACAGGCCGGCCGCGGCGGGCGCCGCCGGCGCCGGTTGCAGCGCGGCCAGCGCCAGCGCGGTCAGCTCCAGGGCCTTGGCGGACAGGTACATGCGCTTGAGCGCGCCCTGCATCGGGCAGGCCAGCATCTGCCGGCCCAGCGCCTGCAAGGGCGCCGCCAGCCGCAGGTTGGCATCGGCATAGGCCGCATCGCCGCGCGGCGCGCGCAGCAGCCCCGCAATGTCGGCCGGTTCGAGCGACAGCGATTCGCGCAGATGGTCCAGCGAGGTGCGCAGCGACACGAAGCGCAATGCGCGGCGCGCGCCGAATTCGTGTTCCATGCGCAGCGGGTCGCGGCACAGGCTCAGGTGCAGCGAGGGGCCGCTGACCTGCGCGGCCGGCGCGCCCGGCACGCGATAGCGCAGCTCGCCTTCCAGCACCACGACGAGCTTCAGGCCCGGCGCCAGGTCCTCCAGCATCCGTTCCTCGCGCTCGAAACGCAAGGTGCCGCCGGCCAGCGACATCGCGGGCGTGGCGGCGGGAACGGTCCAGTCGAGTACGGGGGGCGGATGGGTCACGGCGGCGGACCCGACGCGGCGAGCCCCTTTATTGAGAGTGAATATTATTACCGTTTTCCGAGCTGTCGCGCCAACCCTGGCTGCGCGCGGCGCGGCGCATGGCTTGCGGCGGCTGGCCGTAGACCCGCAGGAAGGCGCGCCGCATCCGTTCGCTGTCGGTGAAGCCGACCCGCCGCGCCACGCTGTCGATGCTGCCATCGCCGCTTTCGATCTGCGCCCGCGCGGTCTGGGCGCGGATGCGCTCGACCGCCTTGGCGGGCGTCTCGCCGGTTTCGGCCTTGAAGCTGCGCAGGAACTGGCGCGGGCTGACGCAGGCCACCTCCGCCAGGTGTTCCACCGTCAGGGCCGCGCCCAGGTTGCCGCGGATGTGCTCCAGCACCGCGCGCATGCGCTCGCTGTCGGGCGCCAGGTCCTGCAGCGCCGAGAACTGCGACTGGCCGCCCGAGCGCCGGTGATAGACCACCATCTCGCGCGCGGTCTCGGCGGCGACCTCCGCGCCCAGGTCGGCCTCGACCATCGCCAGCGCCAGGTCGATGCCGGCGGTGATGCCCGCCGAGGTCCAGGTATCGCCGTCGCGCACGTGGATGCGGTCGGCCTGCACGCGGACGGCGGGGTGGTTGCGCGCCAGCGCGGCGGCGTGGCGCCAGTGGGTGGTGGCGCGCAGGCCGTCGAGCAGGCCCGCGGCGGCCAGCACGCGGGCGCCGGTGCAGACGCTGGCCAATCGCCGGCCCGCCTGGCGCTGGGCATGCAGGTAGGCGCGCATGGCGGGGCTGAGGGCGCTTTCGCGCGCGCCCTCGCCGCCGGGCACCACCAGGGTGTCCACCGGCGCGCCGCGCCACGGCGTGGTCAGCACGCCGATGCCGCAGGAGCTGCGCACCTCGCCGCCCGCTTCCGATACCGCTTGCACGGCGTAGGCTGGCGCGCCCGCGCGGCGCGCCAGCGAGCCGGCGGTCTGGAATACGGCGGCGGGGCCGGACATGTCGAGCAGCTGGAAATCGGGCACCAGCAGGAACGTTACGGCGTGGGTCATGGGAGGGCCGAGGGGGATTGGCGTTTATCGAGGGAATTATGTCATTTACGCCAAAGTGTGCGCCGCTAGAGTGAGCCCTGTCAAACCGCAATCCCCGGCCTCGCGCCGTGGGCGGCGTGTTCGACCCATCCTTCACGTCCTCGCTCCGAGTCCTCATGCCTGCCTCGCCTTCCCTGGCCATCGGCCGCCGCAACGCCCGCATCCTGGCCGTATGCCGGGGCCTGTTCATCGCCGCCATCTCGATCGACCTGACGCTGACGGCCCTGACCGGCCACATGCTGGCCCCCGACAAGGCGCTGTCCACCCTGCCCTTCGCGCTGATCACGGTGGCCGGCGCGCTGGTCACCTGGTTCGCCTCGCTGCTGATGCAGCGCATCGGCCGCCGCAACGGCTTCGCGCTGGGCGCGCTGGCCGGCGCGGCGGGGGGCGGCATTTCGGTGTGGGCGGTGTTCCATTCGGACTTCTGGATGTTCTGCGCCGGCACCGCGCTGGTCGGCGTGTTCCAGGCGTTCGCCCAGTACTACCGGCTGGCGGCGGCGGACGCGGTCGAACCGGCCGCCAAGAGCCGCGCGATTTCCGTGGTGATGACCGGCGGCGTCATCGCCGCGATCGCCGGCCCGGCGCTGGCGGCCTGGAGCCGCGACCTGTTCGCGCCGGTGACCTTCGCCGGCGCCTACCTGATGGTGGCGTTGCTGGCGCTGCTGTCCGCCGCCCTGCTGTTCGGCTTCTACCGCGATACCGACGCGCCCGCGGCGGCGGCCGACGCGCAGGCCGGCCTGCCGGCGCGGCCGCTCGGCGAGGTGGCGCGCCAGCCGGTGTTCGTCGCCGCGCTGGCCAACAACGTGGTGGGCTCGGTGTCGATGATGTTCATCATGACCGCCGCGCCGCTGGCGGCGGTGGCCTGCAGCCACAGCATCGGCGACGGCGCCAACATCATGCAGTGGCACCTGGTGGGCATGTATGCGCCGGCGTTCTTCGCCGGCACGCTGATCCAGCGCTTCGGTCTGCCGCGGGTGCTCGGCGCGGGCATGCTGCTGAACGTGGCCTGCTCGCTGATCGCGATGGCCTCGCCCTCGCTGCCGGCGTTCTACGCGGCGCTGTTCTGCCTGGGGGTGGGATGGAACTTCATGTTCGTGGGCGGCACCACGCTCTTGGCGCAGTCGTACCGGCCGTCGGAGCGCGCCCGCGCCCAGGGCGCGGCGGAGATGCTGCGCTACGCCGCCACCGCCCTAGCCACGCTGGCGGCCGGACCGGCGCTGGACGCGTTCGGCTGGGAAGCCCTGAACGCGGCCATGCTGCCGGTGGTGCTGGCCGCGGGCCTGATGACCTGGCACTGGGCGCGCGGTTCGGCGCGCGCCGCCGCGGCCGGGGCCGCCTGAGGTCCGCCGCCGCGGACGGCACGGCCCGCCACCGGGCCGCGCCAATCTCCGCGGCGCGCGCGTGCCACGCTACTGCTGGCGGCGCTGTTCCAGTTCGCGCAGGCACTGGGCGACGCCGGCCTGCATCTGGGCATTGGACACCGCGGCGCGGTCCGAGACTTCGCGGCAACGCACGTACTCGGCCTGGCTCTCGGGCGAATCGCGGATCACGACCGGCGGCGCGGCGTTGGGATCGGGCGTCACGGTCATGCGCAAGGTGGAAGGCGGCGACAGGCTGCCGTCCTTGGAACGCTGGCTGGGATACTGGTATTCCTGCGTGACCGGCGCCGCGCTCTGCGCCTGCGCCGCGCCGCCCAGGCAGGCCAGGACCAGCAGGACGGCGGTGATCGGGAGTTTCTTCATGTCGACCTCTCTTCGTTGAGCGCGCGCCCGGGCCCGATACTCGGCACGGTGGCGCGCCGGTCTATCGTAGCCGCGGGCGCGGCCGCGGAAGGTGCCAAGACGCTACGCGGGCGATGAGATTTGTTTCTTGCGGTTTCCCGCGGCCGCCTCAGCGCGGCGCCGGCGGCTTGCCGGGCGGCTTTCGTAAAGGCGCCAGTAAGGAAGCGAGGCCGTTGTGGTCCAGCTCGTGCATCAGCGCCAGCAAACGCCCCAGCTCGCCCGGCGGAAAGCCCTTGCGCGCGAACCAGGCCAGGTACGGGCCCGGCAGGTCGGCGATCAGCCGCCCCTGGTACTTGCCGAAAGGCATGGCGCGCGTCACCAGCAGCTGCAGCAGTTCGGGATCCATGCGCCCTACCTTGCCGGCGCGGCGCCGAACGCGATGTCGGCGGCGGGCACGGCGGCGATCTTCACGCCGAAGCTGGAGATCGACGACAGCGTGGCGTTATGGTGCGCGCGGATCTGCGCGCCGGGCGCGTGCGCCTTGTCCTGGGTGGTGTGGGCGTCGGCCGCCAGCGTCACCGGATAGCCCAGCGCCGCGGCGCGGCGCACGGTGGTGTCGACGCAGAACTCGCTGGCGTAGCCGCACACCACCAGGTGCGTGGCCCCGGCCCGCGACAGCGCGTCCGCCAGGCCGGTGCGCAGGAACGAGTCCGGCGTGGTCTTGTAGACGCGGGCATCGCCCTCGGCCGGCCGCAGCCGCGTATCCAGGTGCCAGCCCGGCTCGCCATGCGCCAGCGGGCTGCCGGGCGCCTCATGCTGCACGTAGATGACGGGCACGGCCGCGGCGCGGGCGCGCTCGGCCAAGTCGTTGATGCGCGCCAGCACGGCGCCGGCGTCGGCGGGTTCGGGCGTGGTCTCGAACAGGGCGCGTTGCACGTCGATCACGATCAGGGCGGACTTCATGGTTTCCTCGTTCAGTGGCGGACTAGCCGCATTCGGCGCCTTGCGTCGCCGGCGGCCAGATGCGGGCGTACATCCAGAAGTGGCGCGGCTCGCCGCGCACCTGGCGGTAATGGTGCAGCAGCCCCTCGCGCTGGAAGCGGCAGCGCTCCAGCACGCCGGCCGACGCGACATTGGTATCGAGCACCGTGGCCTGCACGCGAGCCAGGCCCAGCGTCTGCAAGGCCCAGCCGGTGACCGCCTCGCACGCCTGCGAGGCAATGCCGCGGCGCCAATGCGACGGCGCCAGGTCGTAGGCGATCTCGGCGCGGCGCGCGCCCGGCGTGATCTCGTTCAGGCCGATGGTGCCGATCAGGCGGTCATCGGCCTCGACGATCGCCAGGCGCATCGCGCGCGTGGCGACCGGATCCTCGTAGCCCCGGATCAGCCCGGCCAGCGCGTCCGCGCCGTCCAGTTGCCAGCTGGTGTGGCGGGTCACGTTGTCGTCGTTGAGATAGGCGTGCCAGGCGGCGGCATCGGCGTCGCGCAGGGGGCGCAGGCGCAGGCCGGCGATGCCCAGGTCGGGAGCCTGCCGGGACCAGTCGGCGAGAGGAAGGGACATGATGCGAAAGGCGTTGAAAAGGAAGCGCCGGCGCATGCTTGCCCCGGCCGTCCACAGCTTAACAGGCTCGCGCCGCTCAGAAGTCCAGGCGCCCCTTCAGTTCGCCGAACGGCACCATGACGTGTTCGCGATAGGCGGGGCGTTGTTGCAGCCGCTCGTACCAGGCGCGCACGTTCGGTAGCGGCGCGTGGGCGATGTCCAGCTCGTAATAGCGGTACAGCGCGGTGGCCGCGGGAATGTCGGCCAGCGTCAGCGCCTCGCCGCCCAGATAGGGTTGCGTGGCCAGCACGGCGTCCAGCTGGCGCAGGCAGGCGTGCGTGTTCGCCAGGGCGCGGTCGATGGCGGCCAGGTCGCGCTGCGGCTCGGGGGTGCGGTAGTAGCCCCAGAACACGCCCACCAGGAACGCCGGCTGCAGCGCCGTCTGGGCCCAGTCCATCCAGCCGTCGGCGCGCGCGCGCCGCGCCGGATCGGCCGGCCAGAAAGCCTCGGCGCCATGGCGCGCGGCCAGATAGCGCAGGATCGCGTGGGACTCCCACACCACCGTGTCGCCCTCGCGCAGCAGCGGCACCCGGCCATGCGGATTCATCCGCAGGAACTCGGGCGTATCGAGCAGGCCGTGCTGGCCGCCGGCCAGCACGTGTTCATAGGTCAGGCCCAGTTCGCCCGCCAGCCACAAGACCTTCTGCACGTTGAAGGAACTGCGCCGGCCCCAGATCGTCAGCATTGCAAACCCTTTTCAAATGACGGAGTCAGCCGGCCACCACGATGCGCGGCTCGCACAGCACCGGGAAATTCACCGAATTGGCGATATAGCAGAAATGATGGGCGCGAGCGTGCAGCGCTTCGGCCAGGCCGGCATCGCCGCCCGCGGCGATGGAGACCTCGGGCCGCAGCGTGACCGAGGCGAAGGCGCCGCCGCGCTCGGGGTCTTCGCGCATGACGCCGTGGGCGTCGTCGCGGTAGGCCGTGACGATGATGTTCTCGACCGCGCACAGGTGCAGGTACCAGAGCTTGTGGCAGGCCGATAGCGAGGCCACCAGCAGGTCCTCGGGATTCCAGCGCGCCGGGTCGCCACGGAACGCGGGATCGGCCGAGCCGGCGATATCGGGCTTGCCCGGCGACTGGATCACGTGGTCGCGGGCATATGCGGTGTAGCTGACGGTGCCCTTGCCGGTATTGCCGGTCCAGGTCACGCCGACGTCGTAATGGTGTTCGCCTTTCATTGCGGCTTCCTCGCGGCGCGCCACGCCGGCGCGCAAAGATCGCTAGCGTAGCGCATGCGCCACGCGTCGGGAATGGGACGGCGACGCGCGCTATCCCGGCACGGTGTCCGGATAGGCCGGAACGCCCGGCCCATGATCGAGCCACGGCACGTCGTGGGCGGTGTGGATGTGAGCGAGCGGCCGCGCGCCGGGATCGTCGTCCAGCGTCGCCACGCGCAGGATCACCTGCGGCTGCGCCACCCAGTGCGCCATCAGGTGCGCGCCGCAGCGGGTGCAGAAATGGCGGATCTTGCCGGGCGACGATTCATAAGCGCCCAGCGCGTCCGCGCCGCGGGTCCAGCGGAAATCCTCGCGCGCCACCCGCGCGGTCGAGGCGAACGCGGCCGCATGCGCCTTGCGGCACGTGGCGCAATGGCAATGGACGATGGGCCCGGCCAGGCGGTCCGCCTCGTAGGCCACGGCGCCGCACAGACAGCTTCCTTGCATGATGACGCTCCTTCGCGCCCGCGGCACGATGCCGCGGGCCTGCCGATGAGCGTAACGCGGGCCGCCGCGGCGCGCCGCGCCGATACGGCCAGGATGACGGGCGGCGGCGGACAGGCGCGGCCGCCAGGCGCCACCGTGGCAACGGCCCCACGCCGGCGCGCGGCGCCTTGCCTTTACATCCCGTTTCAGCAAGGATGGGCGTGCGTCCGTATCGTGGGCGCACCGCTACACAGGAGCTCGCCATGATGAAAACCACCTTGACCTGCACCCTGACAGTCGCCCTGCTCGCCGGCTGCGCCCCGTCCAAACCCATCACCGCCCGTTCCGTGCCCGTGGACAACCACACGGCCCGCAACGCGCTCGACTGGCCCGGCAGCTACGAAGGCACCCTGCCCTGCGCCGACTGCCCCGGCATCCGCTCCCGCCTGACGCTGATGAAGGATGGCCGCTACGAGCGCACTACCCAGTACCTGGACCGCCAGCCGCAACCCGAAGCGGTGGCCGGCACCTTCAGCTGGGAATCCGACGGCAGCACCATCCGGCTGGACGCCTCCGGCGACAGCCAGCGTTACTTCGTCGCCGAGAACCAGGTGATCATGCTGTACCGCGACGGCACCCGTCCCACCGGTCCGCTGGCGCCGCACTACGTGCTGCGCCGCGCGCAATAGCGCGGCGTCATCGGCGGCGGGCCTCGCGCCCAGCCGCCGGCGCCGCGGACAGCACGCAAGCGCCCCGCTTCCGGCTATTCTCTGGGCTGCACATGCCGCGACACCGGCGGCGCCCCCCCGAGGAAGGAAGCTCCATGAAGACCGATCACGAACTGCTCGACGCGTTTGCCCCGACGGGCACGCTGCGCGCCTCCATCAACCTGGGCAACCCGATCCTGGCCAACAGCCATCCCGACACCGGCGCGCCCGGCGGCGTGTCGGTCGACCTGGCCACCGAGCTGGCGCGCCGGCTGGACGTGAAGCTGGAGCTGGTGGTGTTCAAGTCCGCCGGCGAATCGGTCAACGCGGTCGCCGCCGAGCAGGCCGACGTGGGCTTTTTCGCGATCGACCCGCTGCGCGGCGAGCAGATCGCCTTCACCGCGCCGTACGTGGTGATCGAGGGCGCCCATCTGGTGCGCGACGATTCGCCCATCACCCGCATGGAAGAGGTGGACCGCGCCGGCCAGCGCGTGGTGGTCGGCAAGGGCAGCGCCTACGACCTGTACCTGACGCGCGAGATCAAGCACGCCGAGCTGTTCCGCGCGCCCACCTCGCCCGCGGTGGTCGACACCTTCTTGAAAGAAAACATGGAGGTGGCCGCCGGCGTCAAACAGCAGTTGCAGGCCGACGCCCAGCGCCTGGGCGGCCTGCGCCTGCTGGACGGCCACTTCATGCTGATCCGCCAGGCCATGGGCGTGCCCAAGAGCCGTGGCGCCAAGGCCAGCGCCTACCTGGCCGCCTTCGTCGAAGCCATGAAGAAAAGCGGTTTCGTCGCCGAGGCGCTGGCGCGCCACAAGATCCAGGGCGCCGCCGTGGCGCCGCTGGAAGCCGCGCCGCAATAAAAAAAGCGAGGCGGCGGGATCACGCGCCGCGCCGCCGCGTGGCGAACCGTCGATGGCGCCCCGGCATGCGGGCCGCCATCGACGGGACGGCGTCAGTGGCTGATCATCCAGGGCCGTGAACCGGCGAAGGACTTGGCGCCGTCGGCCGTGGTGCGGGTCTTGCCGGACGTGCGTCCGCCCGAACAACAACCGCAGTTCATGCCGTGCCCGGAACGCGAGCTGCGCGGTTCGTTGGCGCTGCGTTCGTTGGCGGCATGGGCGCGATTGACGGCCGACGACAGCGCCGAAATCGCGGGCGCGCCGCCGACGATGCGGTTCGAAGCGGCCCCACATTGCGGGCAGTCGGCCGGATCGCGCCATTGCGCCAGCGGCCGCAGCGCCGCGAACTCGCCGCAGCCGGCGCAGGCGTAGTCATACATGGGCATGTCGGTCTCCCTGGTCCCGGCCTCAGCGGTCGCGCGACAAGGGCATGTCGACGCCGCCCTTGATGTGCTTGACCGGCCCCGACGCCGACGGCTGGATGTCGAAATCGAAGATCTCGGTCGGCAGCCACAGCGTGGCGCAGGAGTTGGGAATGTCCACCACCCCGCTGATATGCCCCTGCACCGGCGCACAGCCCAGGAGCGAATAGGCCTGCGCCCCCGAATAGCCGAATTTCTTCAGGTACTCGATGGCGTTCAGGCAGGCCTGGCGATAGGCCACGTTCACGTCCAGGTAGTGTTGCTTGCCGCCCTCGTCCACCGAGATGCCCTCGAAGATCAGAAAGTCCTTGTAGGCCGGCGTGATCGGGCTGGGCTTGAAGATCGGGTTGCGGATGGCGTATTTGTCCATGCCGCCCTTGATCAGCGTGACGCGCATGTGCACCCAGCCGGCCATCTCGATGGCGCCGCAGAAGGTGATCTCGCCGTCGCCCTGCGAGAAGTGCAGGTCGCCCACCGACAGGCCGCCGCCCTTGACGTAGACCGGGAAGAACACCCGCGCCCCGCGCGACAGGTCCTTGATGTCGCAGTTGCCGCCATGCTCGCGCGGCGGCACGGTGCGCGCGCCCTCGCCCGCCGCGCGGTCGCGGTCGGCGCCCTGCAGCGCGCCCATGTGCGCGGTCTTGGGGGCTGGCGGATTGGCCAGCGGCGGCACGCGGTTCGGGTTGGTGTCGATCAGCGCCTGCTCGCGCTGGTTCCAGGTGTCCAGCAGCTTCCTGTCGGGCAGGCAGCCGATCAGGCCGGGATGGATCAGGCCGGCGAAGTTGACGCCCGGAATGTGCCGCGACGAGGTGAACATGCCATGGAAATCCCAGATGGATTTCTGCGCATGGGGGAAATGGTCGGTGAGAAAGCCGCCGCCGTTGTTGCGGCTGAAGAAGCCGTTGAAGCCCCACAGGCTGTCGGGCTTGGCGCCGATGTCCAGCAGGTCCACCACCAGCAGGTCGCCGGGCTCGGCGCCTTCGACGCCGACCGGGCCGGACAGGAAGTGCACGGTCGACAGGTCGACATCGCGCACGTCGTCGGCGCTGTCATCGTTCTTGATGGCGCCGCCGGTCCAGTCGTAGGTTTCCAGGATGAAATCGTCGCCGGGCTTGACCCAGACGGCCATCGGGATGTCCGGATGCCAGCGGTTGTGGATCTGCTTGTTCTCGTAGGGGGACTGGGTCAGGTCGACCTGGATGAGGGTGTCGGTCATTCTCTTTCATCTCCAACGCAACGTGTTGATAAAACAGAACTTCAGCCGGAGGGCGCGTCCGATTGCCCGTGGGAGGATCGGATCTTCGATTCCTTGACGTGTGAACGATGGTAGACGCGTTCGGAGCGATTGCCATACTGGTTTTCCATGCAGCATGGCGGCCGCCTTCACGCCGCCTGCCCGCGCCGCCGCGCGAGGCGATACGCTCAATCTTGACGCAACCTGAAACCTGCGCTTACCATTCATCGACCTAAAAGCGCCCATCTGGCGCCAAAGCGGCTTAACGCGGCGGTTTGGGATGCCAACGCGCGCACCCCAGCCGCCATCCCCTGCGATCGCGGTTCCTGCCGCCTCTCCACGCACGCCCCTCCATGGTTGCCTCTGTCGTCATCCTCGGCATGCTCTGCGTGCACCTGTTCTGCTTCTGCGCCATGTTCCTGCTGATCAGCACCCGGCTGGGCGGCAGGAAGATGGGCACGGACGTGTTCGCCGCCGGCCACCTGCTGCTGGGCGTGGCCTACATCCTGCAATTGCTGGGCGCCGAGCCGGGCTGGGGCGCGATGAATTTCCTCAACCACACCCTGACCCTGTGCGCCCCGGTCGCGTATGTGTTCGGGGCGCTACGGTTTTTCAACCGCCCCATCCCCGTGCTGTACCCCATGCTGGCGCTGGCCATTTTCTACACCGCGCTGCAAGTGCTGGTGCAGGCGGCGTGGGGCACGGAGGCGCGCCATGCGCTGCTGGCGGCCTCGTGCGCCCTGCTGTTCCTGGCGATGACGCTGGGGCTGCTGTACGGCGCGCGCACCTTCGCGCGCGACCTGCGCCTGGAGATGATCGTCTTCGCCATCCTGGTGGGCGGCATCTGCGGCCTGAACGCGGCGAAGTTCATGCTGATCCTGAAGGGCGGCATGCCGGCCCTGGACATGCAGGGCCAGTTCCAGACAGTGTTCTACATCTATATGTCATTCCTGGGCACGGTGCTGCCGCCGGCCGTGGTCTGGCTGATCCTGCGGCGCCTGACGGATGAACTGCGCACCATGGCCACGCGCGATCCGCTCACCGGCCTGCTGAACCGGCGCGGCCTGATGGACGGACTGGAGGCGCACTTCCGAGTCCGCCACGCCGCGCCTTCGCACCTGCTGATCGTGGACATCGACCGCTTCAAGCAGATCAACGACACCTACGGCCACCAGACCGGCGACCAGGTCCTGAGCCGGGTGGCGCGGGTGCTGCAGGACACGGTGCGCCAGGGCGACCTGGTGTGCCGGCTGGGCGGCGAGGAGTTCGTGGTGGTGGCGCTCAACAGCGACCGGGACGGCGCCCTGCACCTGGCCGAGCGTCTGCGCGCGGCGATTGCCCACAGCCAGGTACCGGGCGGCCGCCCGCATGGCCCCATCCGCTGCACGGCCACCATCGGCGTGTCACAGCGCTTTGCCAGCACGCAGGTGCTGGACGACATCATGCATCAGGCCGACGCGGCGCTGTACCGGGGCAAGATGTCCGGACGCAACCGGGTGGAGTGGGCGGGCGAGGCAATGGCCCTGCCCCTGGCGGCGCAGGCCTCCGCCTGAGGCCCGCGAGGCCCGGCAGTTATGATGCGCCCATCGCATTTCGCGGCCCCGCCGCGCCGGAAGCCCCTGTCCATGATCCCGACCCGCCCTCTGTCCGCCCTGCTCCTGCTCGCCTGTGCCCTGCCGCTGGGCGCCGCTCATGCGGCCGAGGAATGCGTGGCGCGGTTCGACGCCAGCGTCGCCCGCTACCAGGAGGCGGTGAAAGTGCAGAAGGGACGCGAGACCGCCAACTGGCAGGAGCTGAACGCGCCGCTGTGCCAGGGCCGGCTGGACCTGCTGGACATGGAGTTCGCGCTGGTCGACGACTACGAGCAATGCGCGCGCGACGGCGGCAAGTTTCCCGAGAAGACCGTGAGCGCGATGCAGAGCCAGCCGGACGACCTGGCCGCGCGCAAGAGCGCCTGGATCGACACCTGCGGCCCCTACATGAAGCAATAGCGCGGCCGCCACGCGGCGAGGGCGGCGCCCCCGCGCGGCATGGCGGTCCGCCGCCTCAGGCGACCGCCGCCGGGGCGGGCCGCGGGAAGAAGATGGCGCGGCCGGGATCGAAGTCGTAGCGGTCTTCGAACTCGGTCGCGTCGGCGGCCAATGCCAGCACCGAATCGAGGATGAAGTCGGCCTTGGCGTCGGACAGCAGCACGCTGAAGTTCAGGCGGATGAAGCCCGGCTTTTCGATCTCGCGGCCATCGAGAATGGCCTGGCGCATGCGCGCCGACTCGGCCTCGTCGATCTCCAGCAGGTTGTGCACGTACGGGCCGGCGCAGGCGCAGCCGCCGCGCGCCTGGATGCCGAAGCGATCGCTCAGCATGCGCGTGACCAATTGCTGGTGGACATGGCCGCCCTGGCCGTTGCGCACGCGGAAGGAGAAGATCGGCAGGCGCGGGGCGCTCAATGAACCCAGCAGTTCCAGGCGGGGATCGTCCTGCCAGCGGGCCAGCGCGCGCTGCACGAAGGCGGCGTTGCGCCGCGCCATGAGGTCGGCGCCCAGCGCTTCCTTGACCAGCAGCACCAGCGCGGCGCGGATGTCGCCGACCACGTTGGGCGTGCCGGCCTCTTCGCGCGCCTCCAGGCTGGCGCTGTAGTCATGGCCGCCGGGCGAAACGAACTTGACGGTGCCGCCGCCCGGGAAGGTGGGCGTCGCCACGGCCACCGCGTCGCGGCGCACGATCAGGATGCCGGACGCGCCGGGGCCGCCGATGAACTTGTGCGGCGAGAACACGATGGCGTCGATGGCCGCGTCGTCCGCCGGGGTCATGCGCATGTCCAGGTACGGCGCGCCGCCGGCGTAGTCCCAGACCATCCTGGCGCCGGCGCGCTTGACGCGACGGGTGATGGCTTCGACGTCGGCGACGATGCCGGTGACGTTGGAGGCGGCCGACAGCGCGCAGATGACCAGCGTGTCGTCGGGCGCGCGCAGCGCCGCGTCCAGCTCGGCCAGGTCCGGGCCGCCCCGCGGGCTTTCGGCCAGCGCGACGATGTCGGCGCCGCATTCGCGCCAGGGCAGGATGTTCGAATGATGCTCGTAGGGGCCGATGACGACCCGCACCTTGCGGCCCGCCGCCAGCGCGGCCGGCACGCCGAACAGGTGCACCAGGCGGTTGATGCCCATGGTGGCGCCCGAGCCGGAGAAGATCACGGCATGCTCGTCGCCCGCGCCGCAGCAGCGGCCGACCACGGCGCGCGCCTCGCGCCGCAAGCGCGTGATGAAGCTGCCGCAGAACGAGGCCTCGGTGTGCGAATTGGCGTAGTACGGCAGCACGTGCTCAAGGACGAAGCGCTCGACCTGCATGAGCGCGCGGCCGGAGGCCACGTAGTCGGCGTAGACCAGCGGCTTGAGGCCGAAGGGGCCTTCGATGACGGCGTCCTTGCCGATCAGGCCATCGGCCAGGCTGGCGACGATATCGGGGGATTGCAGGGATTGCTGGAACTGGCGCAACGGCCCTGTGGTGGCCGGGGTCGCTTGGGTAGACATGGTGTGGATACGGGAATGCGGCGGGTGGAAAGTCAGCGAAATATCATACGATGGAAGGAATTTTTAAACTTCACCTAAATTTTCCTTAAAATCGTCAAAAACAGATCATTTGAACGACGCCATGGAAAAAATTGACAAGTTTGATCTAAATATCATTTCCTGCCTGCAACGCGAGGGCTCGCTGTCGCAGCGCGAGCTGGCCGATCGGGTCGGTTTGTCGCAGAACGCCTGCTGGCGCCGGCTGCAGCGGCTGAACGCCTGCGGCATCATCCGCGGCACCCGCGCCGAGGTGAATCTGGTCGCGCTGGGACTGGACCTGACGGTGTTCGTGATGATCCGCACCAGCCATCATGCCAAGGAATGGGCCGACGGCTTCCGCAAGCACGTCGAACGCCTGCCCGAGGTGACCGGGTTCTATCGCATCGGCGGCGACTGGGACTACCTGATCCAGGTGGTCTGCCGCGGCATCGCGGGGTACGACCGCTTCTATCAGAAGCTGATCACCGATTTCGAGCTGTCCACCGTGACGGGCTTTTTCAGCATGGAAGCCATCATCGAGAACCGGCCGCCCGACCTCGGGCTGCTGCACGAGTCCGCGGGCACGACATAGCCATGGCCAGCGCGGGGATCGCCTCGGCTTGAATGACTTGCAGTGATGACAACCAGGGCGGCTTATATCCACGGGTTATCCCGGATGCCTGCATATCCACAAATCGTCAATAATTCGCCAACGTTTTATTGTCGATCCGTCCCCAACTGCCGCCCATGTCTGTTTCCGTCCGGGACGCCATTGTTTCCTCCTCCCATCTCGCCTCGTCCGCCCCGGAGCTGTCCGAGGTGGAGTTCGGCCTGATCATCGCCTCGCACGCCTTCAATCGCTGGATGGTCCGCTGCATGGCCTGTGCCGGGCTGCCCGAGCTGACCTCGCTGGACATCCTGGTGCTGAACCACGTGTTCCATCGCGGCCGCGGCAAGAAACTGGCGGACATCTGCTTCACGCTCAATGTCGAAGACACCCACCTGGTGAACTATTCGCTCAAGAAGCTGGAGCGGCTGGGCGTGGTGCAAAGCGCCAAGACCGGCAAGGAAGTGGTCTACACCACCACCGACGCCGGCGCGGCCGCGATCCAGCGCTACGCCGAAGTGCGCGAGCAATGCCTGGTGAAACCCTTCATCGACTCCCCCGCCGCGGACGATGCCAGCCACCAGCTGGCCAATACCCTGCGCGCCCTGTCGGGCCTGTACGACCAGGCCGCCCGCGCCGCCACCTCGCTGTGAGAATCCACGTTGTCTAGCATTCCCGCCCCCTTCCGCCCAGCCGCTGCTCTCCGTGCGCGGCGTCTCGGTGGACTTCAATACCGAAAACGGCGTGTTCCGCGCCGTCGAGAACCTGGACTTCGACGTGCGGCCGGGCAAGACGCTGGCCATCGTCGGCGAGTCCGGCTCGGGCAAGTCGGTGACGTCCATGGCCATCATGCGGCTGACGGACTACAACAACGGCCGCATCGCCACCGGCAAGATCCTGCTGCGCGACAGCGACGACCGCGAGGTCGACCTGACCGCCGCGTCCGACGAGCGGATGCGCGCGATCCGCGGCAACGACATCGCCATGATCTTCCAGGAGCCGATGACCTCGCTGAACCCGGTGTTCACCATCGGCGACCAGATCATCGAGGCCATCATGCTGCACCAGCAGCTGTCGCGCTCGGCCGCCCGCAAGGCGGCGCGCGCGCTGCTGGAGAAGGTGCGCCTGCCGGACGCCGAACAGCTGCTGGACCGCTACCCGCACCAGTTGTCGGGCGGCATGCGCCAGCGCGTGATGATCGCGATGGCGCTGTCGTGCCAGCCGCGCCTGTTGATCGCCGACGAACCGACCACCGCGCTGGACGTGACGATCCAGGCGCAGATCCTGAACACCATCCGCGAACTGCAACGCGACCTGGGCACGGCCGTGATCTTCATCACCCACGACATGGGCGTGGTGGCCGAGATGGCCGACGACGTGGTGGTGATGCTGCGCGGCAAGAAGGTCGAGCAGGGCCCGGTGGAAGAGATCTTCCGCGCGCCCAGGCATCCCTATACCCGCGCCCTGCTGGCCGCCGTGCCGCGCCTGGGCAGCCTGACCGGCCGCGACCTGCCGCTGCGCACGCCGCAGACGGTGCTGGAAGGCGACACGCTGCGCGAAGTGGGCGAGACCCGCGAGCAGGACACGGCGCGCTACGACGAGCCGGTGCTGCGCGTCGAGAAGCTGACCACGCGCTTTGACGTCGGCCACAACCTGTTCGGCCGCGTCACCCACCGCGTGCACGCGGTCGAGGAAGTCAGCTTCGACGTCTACCCCGGCGAAACGCTGGCGCTGGTGGGCGAATCGGGCAGCGGCAAGTCGACCATCGGCAAGACCCTGCAGCAGCTGGTGGCGCCGACCTCGGGCGCGGTGCGCTACAACGGCCAGGACATCTTCTCGATGGACGCCGCCGGCCGCCAGCGCCTGCGCCAGGAGATCCAGTACATCTTCCAGGATCCTTACGCCTCGCTGGACCCGCGCAAGACCGTGGCCTTCAGCATCGCCGAGCCGATCCGCACCCACCGCCTGCTGAGCGACGAAGCCGCCATCGCGCGCCGCGTCGGCGAGCTGCTGGAACAGGTGGGCCTGAAGCCCGAGCACGCGCGCCGCTATCCGCACGAGTTCTCGGGCGGCCAGCGCCAGCGCGTCTGTATCGCGCGCGCCCTGGCCAGCGACCCCAAGCTGATCATCGCCGACGAATCGGTGTCGGCGCTGGACGTGTCGATCCAGGCGCAGATCCTGAACCTGCTGATGGACCTGCAGAAGGACCGCGGCCTGTCGTACCTGTTCATCACCCACGACATGGCGGTGGTGGAGAAGGTCAGCCACCGCGTGGCGGTGCTGTACCTGGGCCAGATCGTCGAGCTGGGCACGCGCCGCCAGATCTTCGAATCGCCGCAACACGCCTACACCCGCAAGCTGCTGGCCGCCGTGCCGGTGGCCGAGCCCGGCCGCCACA
Source organism: Achromobacter sp. 2789STDY5608615 (assembly GCF_001298995.1). Lineage (NCBI taxonomy): Bacteria > Pseudomonadati > Pseudomonadota > Betaproteobacteria > Burkholderiales > Alcaligenaceae > Achromobacter > Achromobacter sp. 2789STDY5608615. Next base: position 11,120 of record NZ_CYTY01000035.1, on the reverse strand, counting down.
TCGACACCTCGCTGATCGAGGGCGAGATCCCCAGCCCGGTGCGGCGCGTGGGCGACGAGCCGGCGATCATTCCCCTGGTTGAATTCGCGCCCGGCCACCGCGTGGCCCGCGCCGCCTGACCCCACTTTTCCACGTCGGCCCGGCCGATTTCCCGTCCCTGGAGTTGAACATGCTCTCCCTACGCAAAACCTTCACCGCCACCGCCCTGGCCCTGGCGCTGGGCGGCGCGCTGCCCGCGGTCCTGTCGACCGCGCACGCGGCCGGCACGCTCAACGTCGCCATCAACCAGGATCCGGGCAGCTGGGATCCGATCGACACCTTCGTGACCTTCTGGGGTTCGGTCGGCAGCAACCTGTACGACGGGCTGACCATGCGCGGCGCCGACCTGAAGCTGCAGCCGGGCCTGGCCACCAAGTGGGAATACCTGGACGACAACAAGCGCCTGCGCTTCACGCTGCGCCAGGGCGTCAAGTTCCACAACGGCGAGCCGTTCAACGCCGAGGCCGTCAAGTTCACCTTCGAGCGCCTGCTGGGCGCGGAAGGCGCCAAGGGCCCGCAGAAGTCGAACTACGACTCGATCGGCGAGGTCAAGGTGGTGGACGAGTACACCGTCGACTTCATCCTCAAGCAGCCCGACCCCGTGCTGCTGACCAAGCTGGCCGGCTACGGCGCCATGATCGTGCCGCCCAAGTACATCCAGGAAAAGGGCGAGGAGAACTTCAACACCCATCCGGTCGGCACCGGCCCGTTCAAGTTCGAGAGCTACCAGCCCAAGGTCAACGTGACCCTGGCGCGCAATGACGACTACTGGGGCGGCAAGCCCAAGCTGGACAAGGTGGTCTACCGCTTCATCAGCGAACCCGGCACCCAGGTCGCCGAACTGCAGGCTGGCCGCGTCGACATCGCCACGCTGATCCCGCTGGGCCTGATCGAGACGGTCAAGAAGTCCGGCAACGCCGACGTCATCTCGACCGGCGGCCCGGTCGCCTTCGCGCTGCGCTACAACACCAAGAACGGCATCACCCAGAACCGCGACGTGCGCCGCGCGCTGATCATGGCGGTGGACCGCGACACCATCGTCAAGCAGCTGCTGCTGGGCCAGGCCAAGACCATCGCCAGCTTCCAGGGCCCGCAGTCGTTCGGCTACAACCCCGAGCAAAAGCCGCTGCCCTTCAACCCCGCCGAAGCCAAGAAGCTGCTGGCCGGCGCCGGCATCAAGCCGGGCGCGACGGTGCAGATCGACGTGCGCGGCAGCGATTCGAACTTCCGCGAAGTGGCCCAGGCGGTGTCGGGCTATCTGCAGGCGGTGGGCGTGCGCGCCACCATCAAGCCGTATGAGACCGGCGTGCTGCTCAACGACATCATCCCCGGCGGCAAGACCGGCGAGATGTGGCAGAACCAGTGGGGCGGCTGGACCTACGACTACGACAACACGGCCTACCTGATGTACCACTCGGGCCAGAAGTGGAATCCGTACGACAACGATCCCAAGCTGAACGCCATGCTGGAAGCGCAGCGCACCGTCTATGACGTGAAGAAGCGCGAAGCCATGCTGCAGGAGATCGCCGGCTACGTGGCCGACCAGGCGCTGGAACTGCCGCTGTACAGCCTGAACACCATCGTCGGCGTGAACAAGCGCGTGAAGGGCCTGGAAGTGCCGGGCGACATCCGCTTCCGTTTCCTGGAAACGACGGTGGAGTAGAGCCCACCCCCGAAGCGCTGCGCGCTTCCCCCTCAAGGGGGCATGCCTGCGGACCGGCGGAGCCGGATCCGCGGCATCCCGCCAGGGGGGGGGCGATGCCTGATTGGGTGTCGCGATGTTTTTGAAGCATTTGACGCATTAACCCTACTGATTCGCCGGGGCGAAAGCCCTGGCGGAGCCTCATGACCGGATTTCTGATTAAACGCGTGTTGCAGGCGGTCTTCGTGATCGTGGCCGTGACGCTGCTCGTCTCCTATGCCGTGCGCCTGACCGGCGACCCCGCGCTGATGCTCAGCCAGGGCTCGGGCAGCGTCACCGAGCAGGACCTGGCCAACATCCGCCAGGCGCTGGGCCTGAACCGGCCGTTCCACGAGCAATACCTGAGCTACATGCAGGGCCTGCTGCACGGCGACTTCGGCCGCAGCTTCATGGGCGGCACCTCGGTCGCCAAGCTGATCGGCGACGCGCTGCCGGCCACGCTGATGCTGGCGTTCACCTCGCTGATCGCCTCGATCCTGATTTCGCTGCCGCTGGGCATCCAGGCCGCCATCAAGCGCGGCAAGCCCACCGACCAGGCGATCCGCATCCTGTCGCTGGTGGGGCTGTCGTTCCCCAACTTCTGGCTGGCGCTGATGCTGGTGCTGCTGCTGTCGATCACCTTCCCGCTGCTGCCGCCGTCGGGCTGGAGCGGTCCGGCCAGCCTGGTGCTGCCGTCGCTGACCATGGCGATCATCCTGTCGGCCACCAACATCCGCCTGGTGCGCACCACCATGCTGGAAACGCTGTCGGCCCAGTACATCATGGTGGCGCGCAGCAAGGGCCTGAAGGAGCGCATCGTGCTGTACAAGCATGCGCTGCGCAACTGCGCCATTCCGCTCATCACCTACCTGGGGCTGCAGTTCGGCGGCCTGATCGGCGGCATCGTCGTCATCGAGATGGTGTTCAACTGGCCCGGCCTGGGCACGCTGGCGTTCGACGCCATCTCCGGCCGCGACTACCCGGTGCTGCAAGGCACGGTCACCGTGCTGGCCGCCGTCATCGTCCTGGTCAACCTGATCGTCGACATCGCCTACGGCATCGTCGATCCCCGTATCCGCACGCGGTGAGCCCCATGCAGACCACTACTTCCCCCGCCGCTCCCAAGGCCGTCAAGCCGCGCAGCCGCTACCGCTCGCTGGAATTCGTGCTGGGCGCCGTGCTGACCGGCGTCATGATCGTCCTGGTGCTGGCCTCGGGCTGGCTGTTCCCCGATGGCGGCGAGTCCATGGACCTGACCGCCCGCCTGATGGCGCCCTTCAACAGCGCGGCCCACCTGTTCGGCACCGACCCGCTGGGCCGCGATGTGCTGGCGCGCGTCATCGTCGGCGGCAAGATCTCGCTGCTGGTCGGCTTCGCTTCCGTGCTGGGCGGCGCCCTGCTAGGCATCATCATGGGCCTGATCGCCGGCTACTACCGCGGCTTCTGGGACATGATCGTGATGCGCTTCGCCGACGTGCAGCTGGCGCTGCCGTTCATCCTGGTGGCCATCACCTTCATCGCCATCCTCGGCGGTGGCCTGTTCAACGTGATCTTCTTCATGATCATCTCGCAATGGGTGCAGTATGCGCGCCTGGTGCGGGCCCAGGTGCTGGCGCTGCGCGAACGCGAGTTCGTGCTGGCGGCGCGCGCCTTCGGCGTGCGCGACCTGGCCATGATCCGCCATCACATCGTGCCCAACCTGCTGGGCCCGCTGGTGATCCTGATGACGCTGAACGTCGCCAACAACATCCTGCTGGAAAGCAGCCTGACCTTCCTGGGCCTGGGCGTGGATCCCATGATCCCGAGCTGGGGCGGTATGCTGGCCGATGGCCGCACCTACATGCAGACGGCGTGGTGGGTGAGCGTGTTCCCCGGCCTGGCGATCATGTTGACCGTGCTGGGCCTGAACCTGCTGGGCGACTGGCTGCGCGACCGTCTGGACCCGACTGGAAAAATCTGAAGATCATGGCACTGCTGGAAAAGACATTCGACCGCACCCTGGACGCCTGGATCCACGCCTACAAGGCCCCCGCCTGGCGCGGCGCGGCGGTGGAAGGCTGGCTGTTCGAGGGCGTCGACGCGCGCCGCGAGGCCGAGGCGCGGCTGGCGCAGGCCGGCGTGACGGCGCGTTTTCGCAGCGCCTACAAGCCGCTGCTGCACTACTTCCTGGAAGAGGTCGAGCGCGATGGCCTGACGGCGGTCGAGCTGCGCTACCCGCTGCATGAGCACGCCCAGGCCAAGCGCTTCACGCTCGAGGCCTATCCCCTGGTGGCGCTGCTGCCGGGCGTGCGCGTGACGATGAAGCCGGGCGCGTCCGACCTGCACTACGACGTGGCCCTGGCCTACGCCGACGGCAGCCGCCGCGAGACGCGCGTGTTCGCCCCCAACCAGCTCGGCCAGGCGCAGGACGGCACGCCCGAGCTATCGCCCACCGGCTGGCTGCGCGTGCGCGACGCCAACGGCGCCGTGCAGACCGACGCGGCCCAGGCCACCGAATACCAGCAGGCCTTCCGCAGCATCGTCGACACGGTGCGCAACCATCCCTGGGGCGCGCACGAACCGTACTTCGACCGGCTGGAAATCCGCGTCGACCTGCCCGGCATGGACTTCGCGCTGCCGGTCGACGAGGAAATCGTCAGCACCTTCGAGGCGCTGCACGAGGACCTGTACTTCACGCTGCTGGAACACTTCCAGCATCACTCCGGCCGCCCCTCCGGCGACCGCGGCCTGCAACCCGGCCAGATCATTCCGGACGTCCGCCGCCACGACGGCGCGGCGCGCGTGCTGGTGACGCTGGAGCCCTTCGCGCCGCCGGCGCCCGTGACGCCCGCGGCGCTCGACGCGCCGCTGGCCGACCTGCGCCAGCCGCTGGCGGCCGCGCAGATCGCCGGCTGCATGGCCGCGCTGGGCGGCGACGCCTTCCAGGCCGTCTCGCGCCAGGGCCGCCCGGTGCTGGGCACCTACCTGCGCGGCACCGGCCCGGCGGTCTTCATCTCGGGCGCGCAGCACGCCAACGAAACCTCCGGCGTGGTCGGCGCGCTGCGCGCGGCGCAGGCACTGAAGGCGCGCGGCGACGCCCACTTCGCGCTGATCGCCTCCGAGAACCCGGACGGCTACGCGCTTTTCAACCGCCTGCGCGAACAGCATCCGCGCCACATGCTGCACGCCTCGCGCTACAGCGCGCTGGGCGACGACATCGCCTACCGCGAGCACGCGCCGTTCTTCGAACGCGAGGGCCGCCACCAGGCGCACGCCATCAGCGGCGCGCAGCTGCACATCAATCTGCACGGCTACCCGGCCCACGAGTGGACCCGCCCCCCTGTCGGGCTACCTGCCGCGCAATTTCGAGCTGTGGACCATCCCCAAGGGCTTCTTCCTGGTGCTGCGCCACCATCCTGGCTGGAGCGAGCGCGCCCGCCGCCTGATCGAGGGCGTGACGGCGCGGCTGGCCCGCAACGTGCCCGGCCTGGTCGAATTCAACGCGCGCCAGCTTGAACTATTCCACGCGCACGCGCTCGAAACCGGATTCGATGTGCTGAACGGCATCCCCGTGCAGGTCACGGAAACCGACCGCGAAGAGCTGCCGATGGCGCTGATCTCCGAGTTTCCGGATGAAACCGTGTACGGGGACCGCTTCGTTTTCGCGCATACTGTGCAAATGGAAACCGTCCTGGCGGCGACCGACATCCACCGCGCCGGACACTGACGCCCCTTCCTGACATGAACATCCGAGAACGCAACCACGGCGACGACCTCGCCCTGGTGGATATCTGGCTCCGGTCGGTGCGCGCCACCCATACGTTCCTGACCGAAAAGGAAATCCAGGCCATGTACCCGCAGGTGCTCAACACCTACCTGCCGTCGGTGCGCGTCTGGGTCTGTGAGGACGATGCCGGCGAGGTCGCCGGCTTCATGGGCCTGAACGACAACAAGGTTGAGATGCTGTTCGTGGATGCCAACAAGCGCGGCAAGGGCGCCGGACGCCGCCTGCTGAATTTCGCGCTGTCGCTGCACGGCAGCCTGCGGGTCGACGTCAACGAACAGAACCCGCAGGCCCATGGCTTCTACAAGCACTACGGCTTCGTGGACGTGGGCCGCTCGGAAACCGACGCCGCGGGGCGGCCGCGACCGATCATCCATATGAAGCTGGCGGGCTGAGGCGGTCGCGCCGCCGGCACGGGCACCGGTCCGATGTGCGTGCTCGATATATCACCCAATTGACCGCGTCCCCTGTTGCATTCCTCGCTGGCGTGGCGAATGATCCCAGCAAGCGCCATGGGACGGGCATGTTACGCTGCACTTATCGTGTAACACATGAGAACCGCACCATGAGCGACGCTACCTTTACCTTTCGGGTGGATGAAGCCTTGAAAAACGAGTTCGCCATGGCCGCCAAGGCCCGAGACCGCACCGGCGCGCAGCTTCTGCGCGACTTCATGCGGGAGTACGTCCAGCAACAACAGGAAGCGGCCCAGCATGACGCCTGGTTCCGCCGCCAGGTGCAAGCGGGCCTGGATTCCGCCAACGCCGGCCGCCTGGTGCCGGCCGCCGAGGTCGAAACCAAATTCGCAGCCCGTCGCGCCGCGACCCGTCGCCGGCTTGAAACACCCAAGTGAGGGCGCTGCGCTGGACGCCCGAAGCGATCCAGGACCGGGAAGCGATCTACGATTTCATCGAGGCCGACAACCCCGTTGCGGCGCTGATGCTTGATGAACTTCTTGAAGAGAAGGCGGGACGCCTGATCGATCATCCCGGCCTGGGTCGTCCCGGCCGTGTCGCGGGCACCCGGGAGCTGGTGGCGCACCCGAACTATCTATTGATCTACGACGTGACGAACGATCTCGTGCGCATGCTGCGTGTGCTGCATGCGGCCCGGCAGTGGCCAACGCCGGATCCATCATCTGAGAGTCGCTGAAGTCTCGTCGAGCGGCGGAATAAACGCCTGCCATCCGGCATCAAAACAAGACTACTTCAGGCCGTCATTGGGCCTGGAAGGACTGCGCCAGCCCGATAATAAAAATCATTCTTCAAGGGTGGACAAACCGTGATCCTACGGTCACCCGCGGCACGGTGATTTCTGCATGAGCGTCCTGGCCTACTCATCCCCTCCTTCGCTGGAAACGCTCTATTGCGACCATCACGGCTGGCTGCAGCGCTGGCTGCACCACCGCCTGGGCAACGCCGCCGACGCGGCGGACCTGGCCCACGACACGTTCGTCCGGCTGTTGGCCAAGCCGGTGAGCCGTGACTTCAGCAACGTCTGCCAGGCGCGCGCCTACCTGCGCACCGCCGCCGGCGGCCTGTGCGTGGACCTCTGGCGCCGTCGCGAGATCGAACAGGCGTGGCGGCAAACGCTGGCTGCGCGGCCCGAACCCATGGCGCCATCGCCCGAGCATCAAGCCATCATCATCGAGACGCTGCTGGAAATCGGCGCCATGCTCGGCCGGCTGTCCCGGAAGGCGGCGACGGCGTTCATCATGGCGCAGGTGGACGGCGCGCCCTACCGCGCCATCGCGGCCGAGCTGGACGCCTCGGAACGCATGGTCAAGAAATACATCGCCCAGGCCATGCTGCAATGCGCGTTGATAGAGGCTGGACTAGCCGGCTGAATCGGCTGGCTTCACCGTGAATCCCGATTCCTCGCCCCCCGGCTCGCTTGGCAGCGCTGGTTGCAAACGCCGGCGCACCAGGCCCCCTGGCCCACGTCGAGACCGTGAGCCAGGCCGCCTGAAAGCCCCTCTCCCGCAGCGCCACTGACCATCGCCAGTGGGTGACCACGCAAGTGGCCTTGCCCCATTTGTAGGACAAGGACGGGTTCCCCTTTTGCGTCTCCCATTCGATTTAGACAGCGAGAGACTACGGCTGGACGGGCGTCGACTCCGCCCTGGCGGCACGGCCTCGGCCGGACACGCCCGCCACCCTGCGCCCGCCGCCGATCGTCTCGCCGCTCGAAGAACCTTTGGAAAGATCGATTGATGCCCCGTCCCGCCTTCCCCCCGCATTCCGCCCGAACGCACGTCCTCGCGAACGCCGCGCCCCATTGCCCCCCTCACGCGCTGCGCTCAGTGGCGCTGGCGCTGAACCTGGCCGTGGCGGGCTTGACGCTCGCCACGGCGGGCTGGACGCCAACCGCGCAGGCGCAGCCGGCCACCGCCCCGGCGCGGCGCTACGACATTCCCGCCGGACCGCTCAACACCGCCTTGACCCGTTTCGCGCAAGAGGCCGGCGTGCTGCTCTCCGCGCCAGGGGCATTGACGCAGCACAAGCGTGCCGCGGGCCTGTCCGCGACCATGACGGTCGAACAGGGTTTCGCCGAACTGCTGCGGGGACAAGGGCTTGCCGCCGTGCGGCAGGCGGATGGCAGTTATGCGCTGCGCCAGGCACTGCCTGCGGACGGCGCGGCCATCAGCACGCTGCCCGCGGTGCGCGTGACGGGCGCGCCAGAATCCCGGGCTCGTGCGCTGCCCACGCCCTACGCGGGCGACCTGGTGGCCCGTGGAGGCCGCGTCGGCCTGCTGGGCAACAAGGACGTGATGGAAACGCCGTTCAGCACCACCAGCTACACATCCCGCATGATCGAGGACTGGCAGGCCGGGACGGTGGCGCAAGTGCTGCACGCGGATGCATCGGTGCGGCAGACGTTCCCCGAAGCGGGGCCGACGGAGTTCTTCAACGTGCGCGGGTTTTACATGCCCAGCACGGACTTCGCCTGGAATGGCCTGTTCGGCCTGACGCCGGGCTTTCAGGTGGCAACGGAACTCCTTGAGCGCATCGAGGTGCTCAAGGGTCCAGGCGCGCTGCTGTATGGCATGACACCCGGCGGTTCCGTTGGCGGGGTCATCAACCTGGTGCCCAAACGGGCGGGCGACACGCCGCTGACACGCCTGACGGCCAAGTTCTCCGCGGACTCGGAACTGGGCGCGCACCTGGACATGGGGCGACGCTTCGGACGCGACGACGCGTTCGGCATTCGCGTCAATGCCGCCAAGTCCGATGGCCGCACCACCCTGGATGGCCAATCGAAGAACAAGGAATTGGGCTCGCTGGCGCTCGACTTTCGTGGCGAACGCCTGCGCGTCGCGCTGGACGCCTACAGCATCGATGGCAGAACGCGCGGCGGCATGCCGCTCTTCACCACGTTTGCCAGCGGCCAGATTCCCGACGCCCCGGATCCCAAGCTCAACCCCCTGCCCGGCGCGCGAGCCTCGGAGCACAGCAAGGCGCTCATCGCCTCGGCCGAGTTCGACTTCAACGATCAATGGATGGGGTTCGCGTCGGTCGGCACCAAGCGTCAAGGCAGTTCCGGCTACATGAACAACGCCCTGGGCAGAAACGCGCAGCCCTCGGGCGCCTACATCGGCATGGCCAAGAACACGAGGAGTTTCTCCAATGCCAATGCGGCCGATGGCGGCATTCGCGGTCGTCTGCGCACCGGGCCGGTCGGACACGAGATCACCCTGAGCGGCAACGCCATTCGACAGACGGGTGGCGCGGTCCAGGGGCCCGTGACGATGTGGGCCTCGAACATCTATGCGCCCACCCCACCAACGCTGACCGCGGGACCCGCCGCACTGCCGAAGTCGTCCGACAGCACCCTGAGCAGCATCGCCCTGGCCGACACGATTTCGTTCCTGAAGGAGGAATACCTGTTGACGCTGGGCGTGCGGCAACAGCGCGTGCGGACGAAGAACTATACGCCCTCGGGCGCCGTGACCACCCGCTACGACGAACACGCCCTGACACCCGCCATGGGCGTGGTCATCAAGCCATGGACCGCGCCGGTCTCCGTCTACGCCAACTACATCGAAGGCCTGTCACAGGGAGACCGGGTCACCGACGTCACCGCCGCCAATTTTGGCGAGGTCTTCCCGCCGTACCAGAGCAAACAGATGGAGGTGGGCGCCAAATGGGATGCCGGCACACTGCTCAATACCCTTGCCGTCTTCCAGATCACGCGCCCCAGTCTCATCAAGAACGGCGACAGCAACCGATACGCCCCCGACGGCGAACAACGCAACCGCGGCATTGAATGGAGCATTGCCGGCGAGGCGGCGGCAGGACTGCGCCTGCTGGGCGGCGCGACTTACCTCAAGGCCATCAACACCAAGAGCAGCACCGGCCTGCTAGATGGCAAGACGGCCATCGGCGTTCCGAGCTGGCTGTTCAACCTGGGCGCGGAATGGGACATGCCGTCATTGCCAGGCCTGACCCTGCGGGCCGCCGCCATTTACACCGGCCAGCAATACGCGGACAGCGCCAACACGCAGAAACTACCCGCCTGGACACGGCTCGATCTGGCCGCCCGCTATGCCACCCGCCTCGCCGCCCACAACGTGGTTTTCCGCGCAAGCGTGGAGAATGCGCTGGACAAGCACTACTGGTCAGGCGCCTGGTATGGCTCCACCTCGGTCGGCACGCCGCGCACCGTCAAGTTGGCGGTCAGCGTGGATTTCTGACAGTCGGGGCGGCCGGTTGCCCGCGCATCCCGTTCCCGCGGCGGCGCGAACCGCCGCGGCAGCCCCGCCCGCTACCCCGCCTCGCCATGCCGCGCGCGCCAGGCCTTGAGCGCGGCGCGGTATTCGTCCATGGCTTCGTTGTAGGTGTCGTAGACGCAGGGGATGCAGCCGCTGTTGCAGCATTCCCCGGGCGCGGGGGCCTCGGGCAGTACGGGCGGCGGATCGTCGTCGGCGGGCGACGGGGTGTTCGGGGCAGTCGGGGAACTCATCCCCGCATGTTAGCGCTGATCGGCGCCCGCCAGCGCGCGCCATTGCTGGCGCCGGATTTCGTAGCGCAGCTTGCGCGCCTCGCCTTCGCCGGTGGTCTCGATCCAGCGCATGCCGCACTTTTCCATCACCCGCATCGACGCGGCGTTGTGCTGCACCGCCACGGCGCTCAAGACGTCCACCGGCAGGCGCTCGAAGCCCAGCGTCAGCAGCGCGCGGGTTATCTCGGAGGCGTAGCCGTGGCCCCAACAGGCCGGCGGAAAGGCGTACGCCACCTCGACCCGTTCGATCTTTCCCGCCAACGCCAGCTTGAGGCCGGCGCGGCCGGCCAGCGCGCCGCTGTCGCGCTCGGTCAGCACGTACATGCCGTAGCCGTGCTCGGCCCAGTGCAGCATGTTGTGCTCGACGTAGCGCCGGCTGGCGGCGGCGTCGCGGGTGCCGCCCATGGTCGCCATGAGCGCGGCGTCGGCATGCATCCCGGTGATGAACGGCAGATGGGTGGGCGCAATGCGCTCGGCGCGCAGGCGCTGGGTGACGAAGGATTCGGGCAACAGGGCGGACGGCATCATGGCAGGCGGCAGCCATCGAAAGGAGTGCCTTGCATCATACCGAGCGGTGAGCCCCGTCACTATCCACCATCCGCAGCGTGGACACCTGACTGTATCCGCCCGCCCCTC
>NZ_CYTY01000034.1:52584-71824 GCF_001298995.1 Achromobacter sp. 2789STDY5608615 | reverse complement strand
AGCGGACGGCGGCCGGGCCCGGTCGGGCCGGCGCGTCGGCGGCGCGGGCGGCGGGCGGCGCGCCCAGGGCCAGGGCGGCCAGGGCCAGCGCCAGGGTGCCGCGGACGGCGTTCAGGGGAGTGCGGACAGGCATGGAAAAGGATCCTCGTTGCGGGCGTGAATACTGCGGTTATGCAGGGTTCCCGAACGAGAAAGAAAAAGTGCTACGGCCGGCCCGGATTTTTGGGTTCCACCACCACCCAGTAGCCGGTGTAGCGCGACACCTGTACCGGCAATGCCGCCGCCAGCGAGGCCAGGATGCGGTCGGTGTCGGCCAGCGGATAGACGCCCGAGACGATCAGGTCGGCTACCCGCGGGTCGCAGCGGATCACGCCGTGGCGGTAGCGCCCGACCTGGTCGAGGAAGTCGGTCAGCCGCAGGCGGTCGGCCACCAGCTGGCCCTGCAGCCAGGCGGGCGCGGCGGCGGGGGCCGCCGGCAGCAGCCCGGCGGCGTCCGGGGTGACGCCGGCGGCCTGGCCCGCCTGCAGCCGCAAGGCGGCGCCTTGCCGCGGCTGGATCTCGACCGCGCCTTCGTATACGGCCACCCGCATGCGGTCGCGCTGGATCTCGACGCTGTAGCGCGTGCCCAGCGCCAGCACGCTGCCGTGGTCGGTGGCCACCGAGAAGGGGCGGCCGGCGGCCAGCGCGCCGTGGCCGGTGGCCACGTACAGCTCGCCCCGGCGCAATGCCAGGCGGCGCGCGCCGGCGCTGTATTGCACGTCGACGGCGCTGTCGCTGTTGAGGGTGAAGCGGGTGCCGTCTTCCAGCACCACCTCGCGCCGTTCGCCGACGGCGGTGCGGTAGTCGGCGGCGTAGACGGCCCAGGGCAGCCGGCCGGCCGCCAGGGCCGCGCCGCCGCCCATCAGGCCCCAGCCCATCAGCCGCAGCGCCTTGCGCCGGCCGGCCTGGCGGCCGGACTGCGCCAGCGCCTGGGCCGAGGCCTCGGGCGACACGCCCAGCAGCCGCGCGTCCAGCCGCTGCACCTGCTGCCAGGCGCGCTCGTGGTCGGGATGGGCGTTGCGCCAGCGCTGCCAGGCGGCGCGCTCGTCGGCGGTGGCTTCGCCCGACCACATGACCACCAGCCATTCCAGGCCCTGCGCCAGGATGGGGTCGGGGATGCCCGCGGCGCCGGCCTTCATAGCGCCGCCAGGCAGGCCTGGGCGGCGCGCAGCATATGCTTGCGCACCAGCGCCACCGAGACGCCCAGCCGCGCGGCGATCTCGGAATAGGTCAGGCCCTCGAAGCGCGACAGGATGAAGACCTGGCGGGCGCGGGCGGGCAGGGCGTCGAGCGCGGCGTCCACCGCCATCAGCGTTTCCAGCGCCAGCGCGCGGGTCTCGGCCGAGGGCATGTGGGGTTCGGGCAGTTGCGCCAGCGCGTCGAGATAGGCGGTTTCGAGGGTGCGGCGGCGGAACAGGTCGATCACCAGGCCCTTGGCGATCTGAGTCAGGAAGGCGCGCGCCTGACCGGCCTCGGGCAGGCGGCCGGACACCATCAGGCGCTCGTAGGTGTCGTGCGACAGATCGGCGGCGTCGTGCGCGCTGCCCAGCCGCCGCCGCAGCCATCCGGCCAGCCAGCCGTGGTGGTCGCGGTAAAGCGCGCTCAGGGTGGGATGCGCCGTGGGCTGGTTGGCCGCCGTCACAATGGAATCTCTCTCGCCGATGTCAAAGACCGGAAATGATAATCGTTGTTAATTCTGTCCGGCAAGCCGGCCCGCGCGGCAAGGGGGTGTAACCCAATGAGATATTTAACTTTTCATTGCAATAAGCCGTAAACAGGGGGACAGCCGCCCGCGGCGGCCTCCTGCAAACCCCGAGTGGCCCTCCCCATGTTCAAGAATCTGAGTATCCGCGCCGTCCTGACGACCGCGCTCTGTATTTTTTTCGCCCTTTTCCTGGTGACCGGCATCGCCGTCTACCAGCAGCTGACCTCCAACCGCACGTCGATCGAGGTGATGCTGGATACCAACCTGGTGCGCGCCAACGCCGTCGACTCCGCCGGCGCCGAGTTGCTGCGCGCGCGCCTGGTGCTGCTGGCCGCGCAGACCACGCTGCTGGAAGGCAAGAGCATCGACAACCTGGCCAGCATGCAGCGCCTGGATGGCTACACCAAGAAGGCCGCCGACCTGATCCAGACGGCGCGCCAGACGCCCGAGACCTCGCCGGTGGGCAAGCCGCTGTTCGACGAGGCGCTGGCCGCCTATGAGGTCTACCAGCGCGACGCGATCACGCCGATGATCGCCGCGATCCGCGCCGGCAAGGCGCAGGACGCCAGCCGCCTGAACCTGGAGAAGGTCACGCCGCTGGGCATCGCCTTCACCCAGGCGATCCAGAAGTACGTCGATTACGCCGATGAAGTCGGCCAGCGCGTGGCGCGCGAGGCCAACACCCGCATCAATGGCGCGATCGCTTTCCTGATCGGCCTGCTGGTGGTGGTGGCGGTGCTGGTGGTGGGCCTGTACGCGGTGTTCGCGCGTTCGGTGTTCCGGCCGCTGCACGAGGCCGGCCGCCTGTTCGACCGCATCGCCGGCGGCGACCTGACCAACCGCATCGAACAGCGCGGCAACAATGAAATCGGCGTGCTCTACGCCGCCGTCAAGCGCATGCAGGACAGCCTGGCGCGCACCGTGGCCGCCGTGCGCCAGGGCGTGGAAGAGATCCACACCGGTTCGCGCGAGATCGCGGCCGGCAACATCGACCTTTCCTCGCGCACCGAGCAGCAGGCCGCCTCGCTGGAGGAAACCGCCGCCAGCATGGACGAACTGTCGTCCACCGTGAAGAACAACGCCGACAGCTCGCGCAACGCCTCGCAGCTGGCGACGGCGGCGTCCAATGTGGCCACCCGCGGCGGCCAGGCGGTGGGTGATGTGGTGGGCACCATGCGCGCCATCGCCGACAGTTCCAACCGCATCGCCGACATCGTCGGCGTGATCGATGGCATCGCCTTCCAGACCAACATCCTGGCGCTGAACGCGGCGGTGGAAGCGGCCCGCGCCGGCGAGCAGGGCAAGGGCTTCGCGGTGGTGGCCAGCGAAGTGCGCGCGCTGGCACAGCGCAGCGGCCAGGCCGCCAAGGAGATCAAGGGCCTGATCGATGACTCGGTGCAGAAGGTCTCGATCGGTTCCGACCAGGTCGAAGCCGCCGGCGCCACCATGCAGGAGATCGTGACCTCGGTGCGCCGCGTGACGGACATCATCAACGAGATCTCCAGCGCCTCCGAAGAGCAGTCGCAGGGCATCGAGCAGGTGAACCAGGCGGTGTCGCAGATGGACAGCGTGACGCAGCAGAACGCCGCGCTGGTCGAACAGGCCGCCGCGTCGGCCGCCTCGCTCGAAGCCCAGGCGCAACGCCTGCGCGAAGCGGTGGCGGTGTTCAAGCTGCAGACCGGCCGGGTGATCGACGCCGAGGCGCCGGCCCTGGGCCACGGCGCCGAGCCGGCGCTGCTCGGCGCCTGAGCCGCCGCCGTTCCGGACGCGGGACGCTTGCGCGTTCCGCGTCTTGTCGATAAGGGGGCGCCGCGCCGCCGTCAGCCCGCCAGCGCTTCGGTCAGGTGCGCGATCAAGGCGCGGGCGCGCGCCGACAGCCGGGGCGCGCCGGTCAACGCATACAGCGTCACCGGCTCCAGTTCCCATTCCGGCAGCACCGCCACCAGCCCCGGCGCGCCGTCGCGCAGCGGCGCGATGCCGGCGCCGCGCGCGGCCAGCTGCCGCGCCATCTCGGGATCATCCACGCAATAGCGTTCGCGCGTCATGACGACGGCGCGGTCCTGCCCGCGCCGCAGCTGCCAGCGCGCGGGCGCGCCGTTGTCGTCGGCATGCACGCCAATGCAGTCGTGCGCGGCCAGGTCCGCCGGGCATTCGGGCGCGGGCCGCCGCGCCAGGTAGTCGGGGGCGGCATAGAGCCGGGCGCGCAGGGCGCCCAGGCGATGCGCCAGCCAGGATGGGTCGGTGGGCGGTTCCAGCCGGATCGTCAGATCGGGACGGTCCGGCGCCGCGGGCGCGGCCCGCGTCACGCTCAGTTGGAACCGCAAGCCGGGATGGCGCGCCGCGAAGGCCGCCAGCGCGGGCGCCAGCGCCTGCCGGGTGCGGGCGTCGGGCAGGTCCACGCGCAGCAGCCCGGCATCGCGGCCCGCCGTGGCCGCCTGGCGCGGCAACGGCGACAGCGGAATGCCCAGCGCCGCGGCGGCGCGGCCGAAAGCATCGACGCTGGTGACCTTGGCGAACACTTCCATCCTGGGCAGCGGTTTCATGGCGCTGGTTTCCTGGGAGGGCGCGGCCGGGGCCGCTCAGAAGGCGTAGACCACGCCGACGCTGCCGAACAGGTTGGCGCGGCGCTCGGTCAGCGGGCTGTCGCGCGCGTCGCCCAGCAGCGTGTTCACGCCCAGCGTGGTGATGGTGCTCCAGCTGGGGTTGATGCGGTACGACCAGCTGGTGAACAGCGCCGCCGACTTGAAGCCGGAGGACGGCGAGTAGGTCGACAGCCCGGCGCGGCTGCTGGCGGCCTGCGAGGACGTGACGCCGTACCAGGTCTGCATGGCGTCGTGGCTGGCCCACTGCGTGCTGGCGCCGACGTTGACGCGGTTGGCGCCGTCCTGCCAGGCGGCGTAGGTGGCGCGCAGTTCGAGCGTGCCGCCGTAGCCGCTGCGCGCGGCCTGGCGGTAGGCGGCCCCCAGCGAGAACGGGCCGGGCGCCCATTCGACGAAGGCGCCGTAGGTGGCGTGGAAATCGATGTCGTCCAGGCCCTTGGTGCGGTCGGCGTCGCTGGACTTGCGGCCCAGGCCCATGCCGACGAACACGCCCGCCTTCCAGTCGGGCGCCAGCGTGGTCTGCAGGCCCGCTGCCGGCAGCCCGGCGCGCGGCGAGATGAAGAAGTTGCCGGAATGGTAGTTGATCAGCGGCACCGGCAGGGCCCGGTACTCGCGCGAGCCTTCGTAGACCGGCACGTAGCCGACGCCCAGTCCGATGAAATTGGTGCCAGGTTGATCGGCCAGGGCCGGGGCGGCGGCGCAGGCCAGGGCGGCGGCCGTGGCGGCGCCAGTTGCTAACATAGCCAGCTTCATTGCGGGAACTTTCCTTTCTCGTGGGGCAGGCGCCCGGCGGCGGCCGGAGCGCGACAAGGCGCCATTGTCGGAGCCGGCTTTTAAAAATTCTTTAAATCCAGGGCGGCACAATGCGGCGCCATGGAGAGTCAGGGAGCGTTCTTGCAAGTTCTGCTGGTGGAAGACGATGCGATGCTGGGCGACGCCTTGCGCGCCAGCATGGCGCAGGCGGGCATGCGCGTGGACTGGGTGCGGGACGTGCCCGAGGCCCGGCTGGCGCTGGTCGACCATGGCTATGGCGCCGTGCTGCTCGACCTGGGGCTGCCCGGCGGCAGCGGCCTGGCCGTGCTCAAGCATCTGCGCGGGCGCTATGACGCCACGCCGGTCCTCATCATCACCGCGCGCGACCGCCTGAGCGAGCGGGTGCAGGGGCTGGATGCGGGCGCCGACGACTATATCGTCAAGCCGTTCCAGCTGGACGAACTGCTGGCCCGGCTGCGCGCAGTCGTGCGCCGCAGCAGCAATTCGGTGGTGTCGGTCCTGCGCTGCCGCGACGTGCTGCTGGACCCGGTGCGCCGGGTGGTGACTCGGGCGGGCGCGGAGGTGGTGCTCAGCGCCAGCGAATACCGCACCCTGCTGGCGCTGATGGAGCGCGCCGGCCAGAC
Source organism: Achromobacter sp. 2789STDY5608615 (assembly GCF_001298995.1). Classification (NCBI taxonomy): domain Bacteria; kingdom Pseudomonadati; phylum Pseudomonadota; class Betaproteobacteria; order Burkholderiales; family Alcaligenaceae; genus Achromobacter; species Achromobacter sp. 2789STDY5608615. Next base: position 66,083 of record NZ_CYTY01000034.1, on the reverse strand, counting down.
CGTCAGCCGCGAGCAGCTGGAATCCGCGGTCTATGGCGGCAGCGGCACCATCGAAAGCAATACCGTGGCGGTCTACGTGCACCAATTGCGGCGCAAGCTGGGCGAGGACCTGGTCGCCACCGTGCACGGGCTGGGCTATCGCATCGCCGCGGGGGACGCGCCATGAAGACGCTGCGCAAGCGCCTGACCGTCACGTTGTTGCTGACCCTGCTGCTGACCTGGGCGGCGGTGTTCCTGTGCCAGCAGCACGCCATGACCGAGGCCCGCACCGGCATCCGCGACCAGGCGCTGGTGGACTCGGCCAACCAGACCATCCTGTCGCTGCGCCGCAGCCTGCTCGAAGAACGGCCGGACGAGCGTTTCGAGCTGCCGTCGTCCAGCCATTTCCGCGGCGAGCGCGCCTCGGTGCAGATCTGGTCGCTGGCGGACCGGCGCCTGGCGCTGCGCTCGCCGGAATCGCCGGCCCAGCCGCTCAATCCGCATTTCGACGATGGTTTCCGCGACAGCGTGATCAATGGCGAGAGCTGGCGCGTGTATTCGCTCAGCGACGCCTCCGGCCAGGTGCAGGTGCAGCTGGCCCGCGCCGACAGCGTGCTGCGGGCCGAGGCGGTGGCCGCGTTCAAGCGCGGGCTGGTCATCGTCACCGCCTTGTTCCTGCTGCTGGCGGCGGCCACCTGGATCGTGGTGCGCCAGGCCTTCCGGCCGGTCAACCAGGCCGGCGAGGCGATCCTGCGGCGCGCGCCGTTCGATCTGGCGCCCCTGCCGCTGGACCGCCTGCTGGGGGAATTGCATCCCTACGTGCAATCCATCAATGCGCTGTTGCTGCGCCTGCAGGCCGCCATGGACCACGAGCGCCGCTTCCTGGCCGACGCCGCGCACGAACTGCGCACGCCGCTGGCGGCGCTCAGCGCCCAGACCGAAGTGCTGCTGCAACGCATCGCCGACACGCCGGCCGCCGACGCCGCCCTGCAACTGCGCGCGGTGGCGCAGCGCACCGCGCGCCTGGCCGAGCAATTGCTGGACCAGGCCCGCATGGACGCGGCCAGCGAATCCGACGCCGGTCCCGGGCCGGTGGCGCTGGACGCGCTGGTGGTGCTGCTGGTGCGCGACTGCGAGGCGGCCGCGGCGCGCAAGCGCCAGCGCATCCAGCTGGACGTGCAGGCCTGCGGCGCGCGCGGCGACATGGACACGCTGGGGGTGCTGGTGCGCAACCTGCTCGACAACGCGCTGCGCTACACCCCCGAGGGCGGGCAGATCGCCGTGGCCTGCGGCGCGGGCGAGGGCGGCGCGGCCTGGTTGCGGGTCGCCGACGATGGCCCCGGCATCGCGCCGCGCGAACGGGCGCGGGTGTTCGACCGCTTTTATCGGGCCCCGGGCGCCAACGCCGGCGGCAGCGGCATCGGCCTGTCGCTGGTGGCGCAGATCGCCGCGCGCCATGGCGCGGTCGTGGCGTTCGCGCCAGGCCTGAACGGGCGCGGCGTGGGCTTGACGGTCACGTTCCCCGGCAACTTCGCGCCGGCCTGACGCCTGGCCGCCACGCACCGGGCGAGGGAACCTCGCCGGCTGCTTCGTTACTCACCGGGATGCGGGCAGCTCCCTGCCCGTGGACAACGATGCGCGGAGGCGTCCCATGAACGACATTGCGGCCTTGCGGTCAGGCGCGAATTACCTGCAGCATGAAGTTACCGATTTGCAGGAAGACCATATCAAGACGGCCAACAATTACTCCCGGCTGGCCCAACTGCTGGACGGCATCGCCGCCTCGAAGCAGGAACACCGGACCAATCTTGAGGCGCAATACCCCACGGCGTTCCAGCCCGATGCCAGGAATGGCGAGGCGGTCGCCAAGGGCGCCGACGAAATCCTGCAGCAGCAGCGATTGGTCCACGAATGCCTGTCCCTGGTGGGAGCGTTGAGCGAAGAAGAGCAGGTCCACGGCGAACAGCTCAATCGCGTCAACGAGCGCCTGCACGACGCCTTGGCGCTGGTCCGGCATGGTCATACGCCTTCGGTCGAGGATGCGACCCGGCTGCGCAGCCATCTGCAGGAGGTGCGCGACGACGTTTCCGCCATGGCCGACCGTCATCAGATGATGCTCCAGGCCAATGCCGCGTTGATGGAAATGATTGGCCAGTTGAAGGCCGAGGCGCCGAACGTGCCACCGCCGGTGCGGGATCCCCGGCAGGCCTTGGACAATATGCGGACGGAAGGGGATATCCAGATTCCCGTGGGCGGCATGGTGGCGCCATCCACCTCGGCGTTCCCCGTGCCGACCTCGTACGCGGTGAGCCGTCGTATCGAGGAGGGGTTGCAGCCTGGCAGCGCGTTGGGCTCGCGCGCCATCGTCAGTGCCGACGAGTCGAGCAGCCAGGTGGTCTGCAACAACCTGGTGCGTGTTTCGGCGCACGATCTCGAGGATCCCGCTCGCCTCGAGCGGGTGGTCCAATCACTCACCCACAATCCCGCCCGGGGCTGCTTTTCGGTCGCCGCGGAACGGCAGGGAGAGCTGACCGCGCCCTCTGACCAGATATTGTCGGCTCGCATGTTCAACACCGCGATCCTCATCATCGATCCGAAGAAGCTCGACCAACAGGATCAGGAGGGCCTGGGCGGCCTGCTGCTCGATCCGACGGTCAGTACGGAATGCTCGGTGGCCAGGGTCGGCCGGGATGCGATCATTGCCGCGATCGTGCCGCAGCGAACGGGCGGCGACGTGGGCGTTCCCACCCTGCAGGTGGGTGACACGACCGCCAATTTCGAAATGCGCGTTGGCGGCGGCAGCACGGCATTCCTGAACCTGACCATGCCTGACTACGCCCAGGGCCTGACCGACTTGCTGCGCGCCAATTCAGATCGGACGATGCTGATCCACCTGACGCGGTTCAAGTAAGCGCGGGGACCGCGCCCGCTCGGCCGCCTGTAGCGCGGCGGGGCGGGCGCGAGACCGCTGGGGCCTGACAGCCTTACTGATCCAGCTGGATCTTGGCGTCGGCGGCCACGTTTTTCCACTTCTTCACGTCGCTGGCGATCACGTTCTTGAACGCTTCCGACGTGCCGGCCACCACCGTGCCGCCCAGGCTGGCCATCTTGGCCTTGACCTCGGGGTTGTTGAGCGCCTTGACCGAGGCGTCGTGCAGCTTCTGCGTCACGTCGGCCGGCAGGCCCTTGGGCGCCAGCAGGCCGTTCCAGGCGTTGGCTTCATAGCGCGGCAGGCCGGCTTCCTTGAAGGTCGGCGTGTCGGGCAGTTCCGGCGAACGGGTGTCGGCGGCGATGGCGATGGGACGGATCTGGCCGCCCTTGATGTACGGCAGCGAGGCCGGCACCGGCTCCCAGATCATCGAGACCTGGCCGCTGATGACGTCGGTGAAGGCCGGGCCCGCGCCGCGGTAGGCGATGTGCATGAGCTTGGCGCCGGTCATCGACTTCAGCAGTTCCATCGCCAGGTTGCCCAGGCCGCCCGCGCCCGACGAGGCGTAGGTGTACTTGTCCGGGTTGGCCTTGGCGCTGGCGATCAGGCCGTTCAGGTCGGTGGCGGGGAAGTCCTTGGTCACGCTCAGCACGCCCGGCACGGTCACCAGCTGGGTGATGGCGGTGAAGTCCTGCACCGCGTCGTAGGTCAGGTTCTTGTAGACCGCCGGGTTGGTGCCGTGGGTGCTGGACGAGGCCAGCAGCAGGATGTAGCCGTCCGGCGCCGCGTCGGCCACGAAGCGGGTGCCGATCGAGCCGCCCGCGCCGGCCTTGTTCTCGACCACCACGGTGGCGCCCAGTTCGGTGCCCAGCTGCGCCGCGAACACGCGGCCGATGATGTCGGCGGTGCCGCCGGGGGCGAACGGCACGATCAGGCGCACGGGCTTGTTGGGATAGTCGGCCTGCTGCGCCGAGGCCGCGCCCGCGATCAGCGAGGCGCCGCTCAGCAACGCCACGGCGATTGCGGTTTTGGTCAGTTTCATGGTGTCTCCAGGCGAAGGTTAGTCGAGGCCGTTGAGCCAGTCGACGATCAGTTCGGCGATGCGGTCGCTGTTGCGGTCCAGCATGCAGAAATGGGAATTGCCGGCGATGCCGGCGGCGGGCAGGTCCAGCACGTCGGCGCGCCGGCCGGCCCGCCGCAGGGCGTCCCAGTAGGCGTCCGTCTGGGCGCGGTAGCGCCGCCAGGTGTCGTTGTGGTCGAAGTGGTCGCCCCAGACCAGCAGTTGCGGGGGCAGGGGGCCGTCGACGCGCTCGGGCGTGCCGGTCGGCTCCAGCGCCACCACGGCGCGGATCGGGCCGGGACATTCGCGCGCCAGCTGGGTGGCGTAGCCGCCGCCCTGGCTGTGGCCGATGACGATGCAGGGGCCGGCCAGATCGAGCAGTTGTCGGTAGGCGTCCAGCGCCATGGCGTCATGCGCCAGCCAGCGCGGCACGAACTGCTTGGCGAAGGCGTCGAAGGCATCGTCGGGAAATTGCTGCGCCGGATAAGCGCGGCGCGGCTGGCCGGCGGGCGCGTAGCCGTCGGCCGGACCGATGCGGAACAGCTGCCAGGCCTCTTCCTTGGAACGGAAGATGGGCGCCGCGTCATAGATCTGCGGATACATCGCCCATGAGGCGCGGCCGCGCTCGGGCGCGTCGGCCACGAACACGTCATAGCCGGATTGCAGCAGCCGCCAGAGCCAGCCCTGGCGGCCGTCGGGGGTGCTCTCCCATTGCGCGCCGGTCATGCCGCCGCCATGCCACAGCAGCACCGGGTGCGGGTGGCGCGGCTCGGCCAGGCGGTATTCCTGCACGTAGAGCTGGCCGGCGCAGTAGCTGCCGTTCATGTCGATGGCGCGCGCGGCGCCGTTGCCCACCACCTGCTTCTGCAGCACCGGCAGTCCGCCGGCCGCGACCTCGCGGCCGCCCAGGAAGTGGCTGCGCAGGGATTTCAGCAGGACGGGGGCGTCGGACATCGGCATCTCCAGAAGACGCCGTAATACTAGTTGTAACAAGCGCGGGGTTTGTGCAAAATGTGCAGGGCTTGTGCCGATACGGCACAGCGACACAAGAAGAAGGTGGAGACGGGATGGATATCAAGTGGCTCGAGGACTTCGTGGCCCTGTCGAAGGCGCGCAACCTGTTCCAGGCGGCCGAGGCGCGCAACGTCACGCATCCGGCCTTCGGGCGCCGCATCAAGGCGCTGGAGGACTGGGCCGGCGTGCCGCTGGTCGAGCGCGGGCATCAGGTCTCGACCCTGAACGCGGCCGGGCGCAGCATGCTGGCGGCCGCCATCGATGTGCTCGACATCCTGCGCGAGACGCGCCAGGGCCTGCAGAAGCCCGAACTGGAACGCACCCGCCGCATCGCCATCGCCTCCGGCAAGACGCTGGCGCATTCGGTGCTGCCGGGGCTGATGGCCAAGGTGCAGCAGGGCATGCAGCCGTTCCAGCTGAAGGTGGTCACCACCACGCTCAACTTTGGCATCGACATGCTGGCCGACGGCGAGGTCGATTTCCTGCTGTGCCACGCGCACGAGCCGCTGTACGCGCAGATCGACAACCCCAACTACCGCTTTCGCCGGGTCGGCGCCGACAAGCTGGTGGCCGTCAGCGCGCCGCTGGCGCCGGGCAGCCGCCACCCGCGCCACGCGGTGCCCAAGCTGGCCTCGGATCCGGCCGTGCCGTTCCTGGCCTACGCCGACAGCATGTCGCTGGGCCGCATCCTGCGCGACCGCCTGCGCGGCCTGTGCGTGCCGGCGCAGTTGCAGACCATGTACGAATCGGACCTGGCAGACGCGCTGCATGCCATGGCGCGGCAGGGCTTCGGCCTGGCATGGCTGCCGCACACGCTGGTCGAAGCCGACCTGCGCGCCGGCGTCCTGGCGCGGGCCGACAGCGCGCGCAACGACATCCACATGGAGATCCGGCTGTACCAGTCGGTGGACAACGCCAAGCCGCTGGCGCGCCAGGTGTGGAGCCGGATCGAGGCCTACGCGGCGCGCTAGGGGGAGGGCGGGGCGGCGCGCCAGCCGGCACCGTTTTCCGGTGGCCGGGCAGGAAACAGGGACAAAAGATGCCGAGCGCGCCCGGCAGGCATAAAATGGCGGATTCTTCTGCCATCCGACCACAGGATCCCGCGCCATGAACGCACGCATCCCCGACGACGCACTTCCTCCTACCCTCGATCCGAAGGCTCTGCAGGCTTTTGTGGACGACAAGTGGGACAACGAGATCATCCCCGCGCTGACCGACTACATCGCCATCCCGGCCAAGAGCCCGGCGTTCGATGCCGACTGGGAAAAGAACGCGTTCATCGAGCGCGTGGTGCGTGACGCGGCGCAGTGGGTCGAAGCCCAGAAGGTCTCGGGCCTGAAGCTGGAAGTGGTGCGCCTGCCGGGCCGCACGCCGGTGATCTTCTTCGACGCGCCCGCCACCCGCAGCGACAACGGCGACACCGTGCTGCTGTACGGCCACCTGGACAAGCAGCCTGAATTCTCGGGCTGGCGCGCCGGCCTCGGCCCCTGGACCCCGAAGTACGAGGACGGCAAGCTCTACGGCCGCGGCGGCGCCGACGACGGCTATGCCGTGTATGCCTCGCTCACCGCCATCATGGCGCTGGACAAGCAGGGCATCCCGCGCCCGCGCTGCGTCGGCATCGTCGAGACCTGTGAAGAATCCGGCAGCTACGACCTGCTGCCCTACGTCGACGCGCTGCGCGACCGCCTGGGCAACGTGGCCCTGGTGGTGTGCCTGGATTCGGGCGCCGGCAACTACGACCAGCTGTGGATGACCACCTCGCTGCGCGGCATGGTCTCGGGCACGCTGGAAGTGCAGGTGCTGGACGAAGGCGTGCACTCGGGCGACTCCAGCGGCGTGGTGCCGTCGTCGTTCCGCATCCTGCGCCACCTGCTGGACCGCCTGGAAGACAGCGGCACCGGCCGCCTGCTGCCGCAGAGCCTGCACTGCGAAATCCCCGCCGACCGCATCGAACAGGTGCACGCCACCGCCCGCATCCTGGGCGATGAAGTGTGGCGCCGTTTCCCCTGGAGCTGCGGCGCCGAGGGCGGCTTCGTGCTGCCCATGACCACCGAGCCGGAACAGGCCCTGCTGAACCGCACCTGGCGCCCGACCCTGTCGGTGACCGGCGCCGAAGGCCTGCCGCCGCTGTCCAGCGCCGGCAACGTGCTGCGCCCGCGCACCGCCTTCAAGCTGTCGCTGCGCCTGCCGCCGCTGATCGACGCCGTCGCCGCGTCCGAAGAGATCAAGGCCCTGCTGGAAGCCGACGCGCCCTACAACGCCAAGGTCCTCTTCAAGGCCAACGAAGGCGCCGCCACCGGCTGGAACGCGCCGGCCTCGGCGCCGTGGCTGACCCAGGCGCTGGATGCTGCCTCGCAGCAATACTATGGCGCGCCCTGCGGCTACATCGGCCAGGGCGGCACCATTCCGCTGATGAGCATGCTGCAGAAGGGCTTCCCCAAGGCCCAGTTCATGGTCTGCGGCGTGCTGGGCCCCAAGTCCAATGCCCACGGCCCGAATGAATTCCTGCACGTGCCCTACGGCAAGAAGCTGACCGCCGCGGTCGCGCAGACCATGGCGGCGATGCCGACGGCCTGATCGGCGGTGGCGGATGAAGGAAAGCCCGGCCTGGCCGGGCTTTTTTCATGGCGTCGGAGGCGCTGCCGAGGGGCGTGCCGATGGGCGGAACACGACGCGCATGGCTGTCTCGGAGGTCACTCGCAGGAGTACGTCGCAGCGGGGACGGGTGAATCGTTGCGCGATCCGCCGCAGTAATGCCCACAGGCCGCTCAGGATGAAGACGGTGTCCGTGATCGGGTTGGGAATGAATGAGAGGGGGGGCCGCATTTTGGGGCGCGATCTGTACCACGCTGTGCAAGCCGTCCGTCGCCAGCAGCGCCTGCATGCGCTGTGTCAGCATATCCATGGCGCTGATGTTCTCGACGTAGAAGTTCTCGCGTTGCCGCAGCAGCATCACCAATTCATCGTCGGACAGGCGGTTGGCGAAATAGGTGAGCGCGATGGCCATCCGTTTCTCTTGTCGTAGTCGTGGCGCCACTCTAGCGCGGCGCCACAGGCTCCGGCAATGTCGGACGGATGGCGAATGGCGAGCGCGGCCGTCAACGGCGCCCCGGCCGCCGCCGTCACAGCGTCCGCACCAGCGCCATCCCGCCGAACAGCGCCGCCAGCCCCAGGCCGAGCGACAGGCCGGCGTACAGCAGCGCCAGGCCGGCGCGGCCCTGTTCCACATGCAGCGCCGTTTCCAGCGCGAAGGTCGAGAAGGTGGTGAAGCCGCCGACGATGCCGGTGGTCAGGAACAGCCGGGTCGGCTGCGACACCGAGAACTTCAGCGCCAGCAGTTCGGTGATCAGCCCCATGACGAAGCAGCCGATCACGTTGGTGGCCAGGGTGGCGTAGGGGAAGGCGATCCAGCCCAGTCGCAGCGCGGCCAGGCTCATGCCGTAGCGCGCGGCGGAACCCAGGCCGCCGCCGACGAATACCAGCAGTAGATTCAAGATGTCTCTCCAGATCAAACGATGGAGAGCAACAGCCGGGGCTTGCCCACGGGCCGCGCGGTGGGGCAGCGCGGGCGGCCTCCAGCGAGGTCGCGGCCCGAAAACAAGACACCCGCCGCGGCGGGTGTTTGTCCGGACGACACCCGCTGCGGGCATGTTGCCCGGTCAGCAGGAGCCATCAGCCGAGATCGGCGGTTTTGGGAAGCTCCATTCCCATTGCCGGCCATTTTAGCCCAGGTCGGTCGCCTATACTCGCGTTTTGCCAGGATTACCCGCCATGATTTCCACTTCCGACGCCTACGCCAACGTGGTTGCCGAAACCCGCCATTGGCTCACCCAGGCCGTGATCGGCCTGAATCTCTGTCCGTTCGCCAAAGCGGTTCAGGTCAAGGACCAGATCCGCTTTGCCGTCAGCGATGCGACCGACGCCGAAGGCGTCCTGACCGACCTGCAGGACGAGCTGGCCCTGCTGGCCGAGGCCGATCCGGAAAAGATCGACGCCACGTTGTTGATCATTCCCGACGCGCTCGACGATTTCCTCGAGTTCAACGACTTCGAGGACCTGTCGGACCGCCTGCTCAAGCGCATGCGCCTGGTGGGCGAGCTGCAGGTGGCCACGTTCCACCCGCAGTTCCAGTTCGCCGACACGCAGCCGGACGACATCGAGAACTACACCAACCGTTCGCCGTACCCGATCCTGCATCTGCTGCGCGAGGACAGCATCGACCGCGCGGTCGAGTCCTTTCCCGACGCCGCCGAGATCTACGAGAAGAACATCGACACGCTGACGCGGCTGGGCCTGGAAGGCTGGCAGCGGCTGATGCGCAAGCCCGCCTGATGCCGGGCGCGGCCGGCGGCGAAGGCCGTCGGCGCCGTTGTCGCATCTGTCGGGACGCCGCCGCATCGGGGCGCGACCGCGCGGGCACGGTCGGCCGCGCGCGAACGTGAGTTCAGCGGGGCAACGATGCTCCACCGCAGATGGCGATGTCCTGGCCGGTGATGGCGGCCGCCTCGGCCGACAGCAGGAACGCCACCAGGGCCGCGATCTCGGCTGGCTGTATTAGCCGGCCGATGGGCGGCAGGCGCGCCGGACTGGCGGCCCGCGCGGGGGCGTCCAGCATGCCCGTCTGCGTCGCGGCGGGGGACACCACGTTCACCGTCACGCCGTTGCCCGCCAGTTCGGCGCCCCAGCTGCGCGCCAGCGCCACCAAGGCGGCCTTGGACGCGGCGTATTGGCCGCGGCCGGGCATGCCCTGCGCGACGCGGCTGCCGACCAGCACCACGCGGCCTGCGCCCCGCGCCACCATCGCCGGCGCCAAGTCCCGGGTCAGGCGCACCGCGGCATCCACGTGCAGCTTCCACATGCGTTCGCCGTCGGCGGGGTCCGATTGCGCCAGCGGCGCTACCCGCAACAGCCCCGCCGCATGTACCAGGGCCGTGACGTCGTCCAGGGCCTGCGAGGCCTGGCGGGTGGCGGCGTCGTCGCACAGGTCGACCTCGACATGCCGGTAGGCGGCATGCCGGGCCACGGCGGGCCCGAGGTCCAGCCCGGTCACGCGCCAGCCGCCGTCCAGCAGCCGCTGCACGATCGCCTGGCCGATGCCGCCGGTGGCGCCGGTGACGACGGCGTGGCCTGGCGTGGGATCAGTCGACATGGATGTGCCCCTCTTCGATGATCTTGCGCGAGCGCGCCATGTCGTCCTTCTGGAAACGCGTGAACTCGGCCGTGGTGATCGGCGTGATCGTCACGCCCAGCTGTTCGTACTTGGCCGCCATGCCCGAGGACAGGGCCTTGTTGACCTCGGCGTTGAGCTTCTCGACGATCGGCGCGGGGGTGCCGGCCGGCGCCCACAGGCCGTACCAGCTGTAGTACTGGTAGCCGGGCAGCACTTCGCCCACCGTGGGCACGTCGGGCAGGTTGGGCAGGCGCGCTTCCGAGGTGACGGCGAGGATCTTCAGCATGCCGCCCTTGTAGTACGACAGGGCGCCCAGCACCGGGTCGATGAATCCGTCGATGCGTCCGCCCACCAGGTCCTGCAGCGCGGGCGAGGTGCCGCGGTAGGGAATGACCATGTAGTCCAGGCCGCCCTGGCGCTTGAGCAGTTCGGTGGCCAGATGCCCGGCCGATCCGATCGAGCCGACGGCGAAGGTGAGCCGGCCCGGGTTCTGCTTGGCGTAGGCCAGCAGGCCGGCCAGGTCCGACACCGGCAGGTCCTTCTTGACCGAGACCGACAGCGGCGCCTTGCCGGCCATGGCGACGGGCACGAAGTTCTTGTCGACGTCGAAGGGCACCGACTTCATCGTCATCGGCGCCGTGGTGAAGGTCGAGGCGTTAAAGAGCAGGGTGTAGCCGTCGGCCGGCGACCGGGCCACCACGTCGGCGCCGATGATGCCGTTGCCGCCCGAACGGTTTTCCACCACGAAGCTCTGGCCGGTCTGCTCGCTCAGTTTCTGGGCCACGTCGCGGCCCAGCATGTCCAGCGTGCCGCCCGGCGGAAAGGGAATCACGAACCGCACCTGGCGTGCGGGATAGGCCGCCTCGGCCTGCGCCGCGCCGCCGCCCAGCGCCGTGCACAGGGCCAGCACGGCGCGCAACAGAATGGTTTTTCGCATGATGTGTCTCCTCGGGTTTTGATGTCGTCGCGGCGTGGCCGGGGCTGTCCCGCCCCTTGGCCGCCGCGCGATGCGGCGTCAGCGCGCCAGCAGTTCCGCCTTGGCCAGCGCGGCGCGCAGCGCGTCCATCTCGACCGGGCCGGGGGCCTCGGTGGGCGGACGCACCGTGGCGCTCTCCAGCACGCCGGCCAGATACATGCCGGCCTTCATGCGGGCATGCGCTTCGCCAGTGGGCTCGCCGGCGCCATACACCGCGTCCTTGAGCGGGGTGATCAGCGCCTGCACCGCCTGCGCGCGCTTCAGATCGCCGGCCTTCACCGCCTCCCACAGGTCGATGATGAGCTGCGGGATGAAGGTGGCGAAGCCGACCAGCGCGCCGTCCACGTCCTGCACCATCGAGGCCAGCAGGTATTCGTCGTGGCAGGTGAGAATGGCCTTGGAGGCATCGGCGTCGCGCAGCGCCTGGATGTCGCGGGCATACTTGTTCATGTCGCGCTGGCCGACCTTGAAGGCCTGCACGTAGGGCAGCCGCGCCAGGTCGGCCAGCAGGCTCGACGAATAGGACGCGCGCGTCCACGCCGGATAGACGTGGCAGACCAGGTCGAGATCGGGCGCGGCCTCGTGGATGGCCTGGAAGTATTCCAGCGCGTGGCCGGGCGTGAAGCCGAAACGCAACCAGTGGTGGGGCGGCATCACATCCAGCGCGGCGGCGCCGGCGGCGCGCGCGGCGCGGGCGTGTTCGGCGGCCTCGGCGATGCCTTCGCACACGATCGAGGAAATCACGGGCAGCCTGCCGCGCAGCTCGTCGGCCACGATGCGGGTGACCTGCGCGCGTTCGGCGGGCGTCAGCGAAAACACCTCGCCGGTGTGGCCGTTGGTCATGACGGCGACCACGCCGTCGTGGCCCGCCAGCCAGCTGGCCAGGCGGCGCAGCGCGGGCTCGTCGATGCGGCGGTCGGCGGTGAACGGGCAGGCGATCGCGGGGATGATGCCACGGTAATTCGGGATGGAAGGCATGGGTGTTTTCCAGGTCCTGTGGGTGGGGGAATGGCCGCTATGATTGCGGCATCCCCTTTGGGCCGTCCAATACTCGAATTGCATAGAATTATCTATGCTGCGCTGCAAACAATCATGGGACCTGGAAACCGACCTCTGGACATGAATTGGCTGGAGGATTTCCTCGCGCTGGCCGACACCGGAAGTTTCTCGCGCGCGGCGGAAGCGCGCGCCATCGCGCAGCCCGCGTTCAGCCGCCACATCCGCGCGCTGGAGGAATGGGTGGGCGCCGATCTGTGCGATCGCAGCTCGCACCCCACCGAGCTGACCGCCGCCGGCCGCCGCTTCCTGCCGCTGCTCAAGCAGGTGCTGGCCGACCTGGAGGCGGCGCGCATCAAGGCGGTCGCGGCCCACGCGCAGGATGCCGCCAGCCTGCGCTTCGCGGCGACCCATCTGCTGTCGCTGACCTTCTTTCCGAAATGGCTGGCCGGCCTGGAAGCGGACATGGAAGTCGGCGCGATCCAGATGATGTCCGACAGCTTCCAGGCCTGCGAAGACCTGATGGCGCAGCGCCGCGTGCAGTTCCTGCTGTGCCACCGGCATCCGGGCGTGGCCAGCCGCCTGGATGAAACCGCCTATCCCATGGTGCGGCTGGGCTCGGACACGCTGGTGCCGGTCAGCGCACCGGCCGCGTCCGGCCGTGATGGCGAGCCGGCGCACCGCCTGGCGGGCGACGCCGCCGTGGACTTCCTGGCCTATGGGCCGGCCTCGGGCCTGGGGCGCATCGTGGCCAGCCAACTGCGCAAGAAGGATCTGGGCGAGGAACGCATCCGCGCCAATTTCGTCGGGCCGCACGCCACGCTGCTGCGGACCATGGCGGTGCAGGGCCGCGGCGTCGCCTGGCTGCCCGGCATGCTGGTGCAGGACGATCTGGCGCAGGGCAGGCTGGTGCGCGCGGGCGGCGCCGAATGGGATATCCCGGTGGAGATCTGCCTGTACCGCCAGCCGACCGACATGGCCGCGGTAGCTGAACAGCTATGGCGGCTGGCGCAGGCGCGTGCGGCGGCCTGACCGACAGCGCCGCCCGCGCGCATGGGCATGATCCTCGACCCCTTGCGCTAGGGGTTGCGATGGAACCTTTCCCGTCCTGGGGTTACTGAATGGCGTTTTCGGGCTGTCAGGAGTTCCCCATGAAGAAATATCGTTGCCGTCCCTTGCCACTGATGCTGGTCCTTGCCGGTGTCATGCTGCACGGCGCGCCTGCCGCTTTCGCCGCGGGCTCGGGCGGCGCGGGCGCGGTGGGGATACCCGGCGGCGGCGCCTTTGGCGGGCCGGCAGGCAACGGCAATGGCGGCCAGGCGATCGGCCAGCCGGGGCAGAATGGGCTCGGGCCAGGCGGGAGCGGCGGCGG
>NZ_CYTY01000034.1:1735-52318 GCF_001298995.1 Achromobacter sp. 2789STDY5608615 | reverse complement strand
CGACTGGGGCGGCTGGGTCAATCCGCCCCTGACGCTGTCCAGCGTCGCCGGCGGCCAGGGCGGCGCGGGCGTGGTCGCCGAGGGCGCGGGCGCGGTGCTGGTGAACAGCGGGCAGATATGGGGCGGCGGCGGGGGCGGCGGGGGCCAGGTGACCAGCCTCGAGGGCGGCAGCTCGGTCCCCCGGATCGGCCGCGGCGGCGACGGCGGCGTGGGCGTGGCCCTGGCTGCCGACAACCAGCGCCTGCTCAACATTGGTGAAATCCGTGGCGGCAACGCCGGGGCCAGCGGCGCGTACGATTTTGGCCTGGGCGGCGTCGGCGTGCGGGTGTCCGGCAACGGCACCATCGTCACTCAGCAGGGCACGATCATCGCCGGCCTCGACTCGCGCAATGCGCGCGGCACGGCGATCTGGCTGTCGGGCGCTGGCAATACCCTGGCGCTGGCGCAGGGGTCGACCACGCTTGGCGATGTGCTGCTCAGCCCGGCGGGCGGCAATCGGCTCAAACTGGCGGGCGGGGCGACCGCCGCCGTTGCGGTCACCGGCAATGTGACGTTCGGCGCGGGCGGCATCTACACCGTGCGCGCCACGCCCGCCGCGTTCGACCGGCTCGACGTCACCGGCCGGGCGGCGCTGGGCGGCGCCACGGTCGAGGTGACCGCGCAACCCGGCGCGTACAGCGAACACTTCAGCCAGGTCGTGCTGAGCGCCAGCGGCACCTTCGTCGGCTCGCGCTTTGCCGGGGTGACTTCCGACCTGGCCTACCTGACCCCGACGCTTACCTACTCGGCCGACGACAAGCAGGTGACGCTGACGTTGACGCGCGCGCGGGTCCCGCCGGTGGACCCCGTCGACCCGGTCGACCCCGTCACGCCGGTGGATCCGGGCACGGGCGGCATGCCGCTGCGCTTCGCCGACCTGGTGTCGGGACGCAATGCCCGCGCCGCGGCCAACGCGGTCGAATCGATGCCCGCCTCGCACAGCGTGTACGGCGCGGCCATTTCGCTGCCGGCCGGCGCGCCGCAAGGCTTCTTCTCGGGCCTGTCGGGCGAGGCGCATGCCACGGTGGCGGCCGGCCTGAACAATCTGTCCAGCGCCGTGCGCAACACGCCGCTGGACCAGCTGCGCGGCAACCTGGCCGCCGGCAGCGCGCCTGGCGCGCCGACCGCCGCGGCGGGCGTCAGCGATGCCTCGCCATTGCCCTCGGCCATGCCCGTGTCGCAGGCGCGTCCGGCCTGGGCGCAGCTCGTGGGCAACTGGCAGAGCATTGGCGCCAGCGGCGGCAACGCGGCGGCGCGCCAGCGCACCGGCGGCGTGTTCGCGGGCGCCGATGGCGCCGTCGGCGGGGGCTGGCGCCTGGGCGGCGCGTTCGGGTATACGGATTCGCGCCTGTCGGTGGACGACCTGGCGTCGCGCGCCGATATCTCCAGCTACAGCGCGATCGTGTATGGCGGCAAGGCCTTCGCGGTCGGCGCGGGCAAGCTCAACCTGATGGCCGGCGCCGCCTATTCCTGGCACGACATCCACACCCGGCGCCAGATCGGCGCGGGGGGCCTGGACCAGACGCTGACGGCGGACTACGGCGGCAACACCACCCAGGTCTTCAGCGAGCTGGGTTACGCCCTGGGCGTCGCCGATGGCCTGACGCTGGAACCTTATGCCGGCGTCGCCTGGGCCGGGCAGCGCGTGCGCGGTTTCAGCGAGTCGGGCGGCAGTGCGGCCCTGTCGGGCGCCGCGAGCCGCAACGACACCACCACGACCACGCTCGGCCTGCGGGGCAGGCAGACCGTGGCGCTGGGCACGCTGGCCGGCTCGGTGTCGGCCGGCCTGGGCTGGCGCCATGCGTTCGGCGACCTGACTCCGGTCTCGCGCGTGGCCTTCGACGCTGGCCAGGCCTTCACCGTCACCGGCGCGCCGATCAGTCGCGACGCCGCCCTGGTGGAGGTGGGGGCCGACCTGGCCGTCGGCCGCGGCGCCACCCTCGGCCTGGCCTATGCGGGCCAGTACGCCAGCGCCGCCCGCGACCATACGGGCCGCATTGAAATGCGCTGGCAATTCTGACGGCATCCGGCGCGCACCGGGATATCCCTAGATAGCCCCCGCGCCATATTGCATACAAGATACCGTCATTGAGACCCCCCGCCGTTCGGCGGGCGGCCTGTGCTTCCTTCCCCCCTTGTTCATCGCATGGCTCGCGCGGCCGCCTGTCGCGCGGTCGCCGTGCGCGCCTGTCTGGAGAGAGCCTTATGCCGTTCACCCGTCGCCACGCCCTGGGCGCGCTTGCCGCGCTGCCGTTGCTGCCTCGCCTGGCGCTTGCCCAGGCCCAGGCCAATTTCCCCACCCGCCCCGTGCGCCTGCTGGTCGGCTTCGCGCCCGGCGGCCTGACCGACATCGCCGCCCGCGCGCTGGCCGAGCGCATGGGCAAGATCCTCAAGGGCAACGTGGTGGTCGAGAACCGGCCGGGCGGCCAGGCCATCATCGCCACCGTGGCGGTGGCGCGGGCCGAGCCCGACGGCTATACGCTGGGCTTTGCCGGCACCAACGGCATGATCCTCAACCCCTTGCTCTACAACAACCTGCCGTACCAGGCCTCGGACTTCAAGCAGCTCGGCTCGATGGGCAAGTCGCCGATGCTGCTGATCGTGCATCCGGCGCTGGGCGTCAAGAACGTGCAGGAGTTCATCGCGCTGGCGAAAAAGAAGCCCGGCGACATCACCTGCGCCCATGCCGGGCGCGGCGTCATCAACCACCTGGCGCTGCTGCACTTCCAGTCCAGGACCGGCACCCAGTTCCAGGACGTGCCGTACAAGGGTAGCGGCCCGGCGCTGCTGGACCTGATGGCCGGCACGGTGCAGAGCACGTTTGATTTCCCGACCTCGGCGCTGGCCAACATCCAGTCCGGCAAGCTGCAGGTGCTGGCGGTGACGGCCGACCAGCGCCTGTCGAGCCTGCCCGACGTGCCGACCATGAAAGAGGCCGGCGTCGATGGCTTCGAGCTGTACACCCGCATGATGATCTCGGGCCCGGCGGCGATGCCGGCGGCGGTCGCCGCCACGCTGGAGAACGCGGTGCGCGAAGGCACGCGCGACCCCAGCCTGGTCAAGCAGTTCGCCGAGCAGGGCGTGACCGTGGAGTTCACCTCGTCGGCCGACCTGGACCGGGTCATCGCCGAAGAGTCCGCCATGTGGGCCGGCGTGATCCGCGCCAACAACGTGCCCAAGACCGACCTGAAAGGCTGAGGACGCGCCATGACCGAACAAGCCCGCATCACCGTCAGCCCCGAATCCGCGCTGATCGACGTGCCGCGCGAGATCCGCATCGACGGCTTTCCCGCTTACGCCTTCGTCACCGTCACGGCCCGCATGTCGATGAGCGGCGTGCCGTGGCGTTCGCAGGCGGTGTTCATGGCCGGCCACGACGGCAGCCTGGACCTGGCGCGCGATTGCCCGGTGTCCGGCAGCTATGCCGAGCCGTCCGCCATGGGACTGGTGTGGTCGATGACCTGCGAGCAGATGGACCGGGTGGTGTTCCCGCCCGATCGCACCGAGCCGCTGGTGACCGACCTGCACGCCACCGACGGCCGGCACGAGGCCACGGCGCGGCTGGTGCAGACCTTCGCGGCCGAGGGCGTCACGCACCGCGCCGTGCGCGAGCAGGTCGGCGGCATGACGCTGTCGGGCGAGCTTTACACGCCCGCCGGGCCCGGCCCGCATCCGCTGGTGATCTACATGAACGGCTCGTCCGGCGGCGTGAACGCGCCGCGGGCCGCGCTGTTCGCCGCCCGCGGCTACCAGTGCCTGGCGCTGGCCATCTTCAACTACGACGGCCGGCCCAAGTACCTGAACGACATGCCGCTGGAGTATTTCGAGCATGCGCTGCGCTGGGCCCGCGCCGAACTCAAGCCGCGCGACGGCTTCGTGGCGCTGTCCGGCATCAGCCGCGGCGGTGAGACCTCATTGCTGGTGGCGTCGCACTATCCCGACCTGGTGAGCGCGGTGGTGGCCTACGTGCCGTCGCCCGTCACGCATGGCGTGGTCAGCGCCGGCGAGCCGGGCACCGGACGCAACGCGCAGGTCTGGCGCAAGGCCGGCGAGCCCTTGCCGCACCTGTGGCAGGACAACGCCAGCGCCGACTGGGAGGCGGCCTACGCCTCGGATCCGCCGTACCGGCAGACCCATGCGTTTCTCAGCGCCAGCCGCGATGCCGCCGCGTTCGAGCGCGCCCGCATTCCGGTGGAACGCTATCCCGGCCCGGTCATGCTGGTCAGCGCGTCGGACGACGGTTTCTGGCCCAGCACCGCGTATTCCGAGATCGTCGTGCGCCAGCGCCAGGCGCATGGGCTGCCGACCTTGCACCATGTCTGCCATGGCGCGGGGCACCACGTGCACTATCCGTGCCTGCCGGCCACGCTGATCAGCAAGCCGCACGCCATGTCGGGCCTGTTGCTGGACGCGGGCGGCACGCCGCCGGCCAACGCGGCCGGCAACGAGGCGTCCTATCGCGCGGTGCTGGCCTTCCTGGCGCGCGCGGCCGGGCAAGCGTCATAACGCACACGGCCCCGACCGGCGAGGCCGGCGGGGCCGTGGGGGCGCGGGCCGGCGCGTGCGCCGGCCCGCGGGCGTTTCAGAGGATCACGCCTCGGCGGCGGCTTCCTCGGTCGCGGCGACCGGCTGCACCTGATCGATCAGGCTGGGCCAGGTGTTGATCGACAGCAGGTGGCAATAGACCAGCGGCAGCCAGCCGTTGGCGCGCCAGCGCAGGAATTCCGCTTCCGGCAGCTTGTTGAACTTGGCTTCGTCGATCACCTTGAAACCGGACATGGCCAGGCGCTGGCCGTCGGCCAGGGTGATGTCGGCGCGGTTCTCGATCAGCAGGTCGGCGTCGGCCAGCGCGCGCGCGAACTCCAGCGTGTAGGCGTGCTGGTTCTGGTAATCGCGGCAGAACTCCAGCGCGCTGCGCGCCAGCGCGGTCGGCTCGCCGGCCTCGTCGAAGAACGGGTTGTCACGGCCCTCGACCACCGCGGCGGCCTTCTCGTCGACGCACAGCGTGTACTGGCTGCGGTCTTCGTTCTCCATGAAGATGAAGGGATAGCGGCGCACGTAGGCCGGGATGTAGGTGCCGGGGCGCCATTGGCCCTGCGCGTCGACGAACAGGTTTTCCTGGCCGCGCACGCCCAGCACCGCGACCGGCGTGGGCTGCTCGCCATCGGTGAAGACGATGGGGAAGTGGCGGCACGCGGTCGGCAGCTCGGTGGCCACCAGCGGCACGGCGTTGGTCTTGGCGGCGTAGCCGAAGCCCGTATTGCTGGCCAGCGACAGGTTGTCATGCACGCCGGCGGCGAGCGGACGGGGTTGTTCGTAGAACAGGGGAAGCGAAGTCTGCGTAGTCATGATGTCGGATCAGAGAGTGCGGGATTGAATGTCGAGTTCGCGGCGCGCGTCGTCGGCGGGGGGGATGCCTTCGACGGCGGGGCGCTGCGGGTTGCCGGCGGGCGTGTGCAGCACCGGGCCATTGCCGTTCGGCACGGTCAGCACGGCATTGTCGCCGGAAGGCAGCTGCCAGGAAAAGGCGGAGGCCACCGTCAGCACCTGCGGATCGGCGAAGGCGCCCAGCACGTCGGGGCCGAAGCCCTTGGACGGCACGGTGCCCTGGAACAGCGGGTTGGCGGTGGGCGTGCTGGGGATCACCGAGCGCGGGGCCGTGACCGCCGCCAGGCGGTCGATCACGTCCGTCTGGCCCCAGGTGGCGCCGTTCATGTAGTACGGCGCGCCGGCCAGCGAGCTGCGGATCGTGGTGGCGGCCATGGAACCGGTCTTGCCGCCGATCGTGCCCCACATGTCGGCCGAGCCGGCGTTCGGCACGGTCAGGCCGGCCACGTCCAGCTTGTGGCTCGGGTCCGCGTCGTTCAGGCCGATGCGCAGCGCGCCCGAGCCCGAAGCCAGCGTCAGGGACGTCTGCGGGCCGGTCAGGCCAATGGCGGTGATGTCGCCGTTGGTCTGGATGACCGCGTTGCCGCCCTGCAGCTTGGCCGGCGCGCCCAGGTTGATCGGGCCCTGCGTCACCAGCAGCTGGGCCGGCAGCGTGAGGCCGGCGCCGCCGGTCTGGGTGAAGCCGGTGGCGGCCTTGACCGTGCTGCCGCCGCCAAACGACGTGGTGCCGGTGGGGCTGGTGTTGGCGATGCGGATCGCGCCGGTGTCGGCGGTGACATCCTTGCCAAACGACACGGTGCCGCCGGAGATGTCGATGCCGTCCGGGCCCGAGGCGCGCACCGCGCCGTTGTAGCTGGCGGTCTTGGCCTCCAGCTGCTGCACGCGGTAGGCGCTGACGTCGCCGTTGAACACGATGGTGTCGACGGCCCGCAGGGTCAGCGAACCCAGGCCGGTGGCGTCGCCCGCGACCTGGATGTTCTTGGCGGCGTTGACGTTCAGGTTGTTGCCGTTGCCGCCGTCCAGCTTGCTGCCCAGGATCACCGAGCCGGTGTCGCTGGTCAGGTCACGGTCGCCCTTCAGGGTCACGGCGCCGTTGTAGACCTGGTCGCCCGTGGTGTGCGTCTTGCCGCCGCTCAGGGTGGTGGCGCCGGTGACGGCCACGGTGCGCAGCGGCGTGGTGGCGCCGACGTCGCCCTGGATATCGGCGTTGCCGACGATGACCAGGCCTTGCTGGCCCGGCTGGGTGCCGTCGACGCCGGCCTTGAGCTGCACGTTGGCGCCGGTCAGGGTGGTGTCCACGCCGCTCAGGATGACGTGCTGGCCATACTGCTGCGCGCCGGTGGTGTCGATCGAGCCGCCGTTGATCAGCACGTCGCCGTTGCCGCCGGTCTGCACCGAGGCGGCGCGGACGGGGCCGTCCAGCACGATGTCGCCGGCGGCGCCGACCTTCAGGTCGCCCAGGCGCGTACCCTGGCCGACCGGGCCGGAGAACATCACTTCGCCCTGGCTGGCGACGACCGTCAGGCCGCCGCCGCCATCGACCGCGCGGTCAAAGCCGATGTCGCCCTGGCGGCTGGTCACGGTGACGTTGCCGCCGAGCGTGACGTTGCCCTGGTACGACTGTTCGCCCACGGTGGTGATGGTGCCCGCGCCCAGCGTGGCGTTGCCCTTGACCGTCAGGTTGGCCAGCGGGTCGTTGGCGCCCAGCGGTCCCTTGAGCACGGCGTCGCCGTCGATGGTCAGGTCATGCCCGCCGTCGCCGCCGCCCAGCAGGCTGACGGTGCTGCCCTTGAGCACGGTGTCGGTGCTGAACACGGCGCGTTCGCCGTAGGACTGCGTGCCGGTGGTGTCGACCAGGCCGCCGTTGATGGCCACGGTGCCGCCGACGTCGGTGTTGACCGACGCGGCGTACACCGCCTTGTCGAAGGTGGTGGCGCCGTTGCTGTTGATGGCCAGCGCGCCCAGGCGGCCGGTGGTGGCGTCGCCGACCTGCTGGGTGAAGCGCACGTCGCCGCTGCCGCTGCTGACCGTCAGGCCGTTCGCGGTGGCGCCGCGGCTGGCGACGGTGTCGCTGAAGGTCACCTTGGCATTGCTGGTGCTCATCTGCGTGGCGTCGGTCAGCCAGACCTTGCCCTGGTAGGACTGCTCGCCCACCGTCTTGATCGGGCCGCCGCCCAGTTCCACGTCGTTCTCGACGGTCAGGTAGGCCAGGCGGCCATTGGCGCCAGCGCCGACCGGGCCGCCGATCACGGCCGGGCCCTGCAGGGTCAGGCCCTGCTGTTCGTCGGTCGAATTCGCGCCCTGGGCCAGGGTGATGCTGCTGCCCTTGAGCGTGACGTTGCTGGCCAGGGTGACCAGTTCGCCGAAGCGCAGGACGCCGGTGGTGTCGATGCGTTCGCCCTTGATCGTCACGGCGCCCGGGTCGTCGGTCTGCAGCGATGCGGCATAGACCGAGCCGTTGAACGCGGTCGTGCCGGCGGTGTCGATGCTCAGGTTGCCCAGGCGTTGCGTGGCGCCGCCCACGGCGTCGAAGCTGACGTTGCCGCCGGCCGTCGAGGCCACGTGCAGGTCGCGCGAGCCGTTCAGCGTGCTGTCGAACGCCACGTTGCCCGAGGTGGTGCTCAGCGTGTGGTCGCGGCCCAGCGTGACGGCGCCCTTGTAGCGCTGGTTGCCGGTGGTGGCGATGGTGCCGGCGTTGAGCGTGGCGCTGCCGTCCAGGGTCAGGCTGGCCAGCTTGGTGGTGGCGCCGATGGCGCCGGTCAGCGCGGCCGCGCCGTCGATCTCCAGCGCATGGGCGCCGTCGACGCCGTTGGCCAGGGTGACGGTGGCGCCGGTCAGCACCGCATCGTCGCCCAGCTCCACGTGGCCGGTGTAGGTCTGCGCGCCGCTGGTGGTGACGCTGCCGCCGTTGATGGCCGTGCCGCCGGTGCCCGCCTGGTTGAGCGAGGCGATGTCGACCGCGCCGCCATAGGTGGTGGTGCCGCTGCTGGTGACGGTCAGCGCGTTGGCGCCCGACACGCCGCCCGTGAAGGCGACCGCGCCGCTGCCGGTGGACACGCTGACGGCGCTGGCCAGCGTGGTCGCGCCGTCGACGCCGAAGGCGCCGTTGGTGGTCGTGTAGGCGCCGCGCAGCGTGGTGGCGCCGTTGTACTGCTGGGCGCCGGTGCTGGTGACCTGGCGCAGGTCGATGTTGTTGCCGGTGATGGTCAGGCTGGCCAGGTTGGAGGCATTGCCGCCCAGCGTGACGTCGCCGTCGCTGGCGACGATCACCGCCTGCTGCGCGCCGCCGTTCAGCGTGCCCGAGAGGGCGACGCCGCCGTTGGCGCCGTTGGCCGTCAGGGTGCGCTTGGCGCCGGCCAGCGTGGCGCTGCCGGTGATGCCGATGGCGCTGCCGGTCAGGTCGCCGTTCAGGGTGACGTTGCCGCTGTAGGCCTGGCTGCCGCTGGTGTTGGCGGCGGCCATGGCGATGGCCGCGCCGCTCACGGACAGGTCATGCACGTCGGTGCTGGCGATGTCGTGGCTGACGGTGACGTTGCCGGCGCTGGAGGCCAGCGTGACATCGCCGCTGTTGCCGGCCGACAGGCCGACCGCGCTGACCAGATTGCCGGTGGCGCTGATGCCGATGTTGCCGTCGGCCGTGGCCACGCGGCCCAGCGTCAGCGGGCCGCTGCCGTCCACGTAGATGTCGCCGCTGCCCAGGACGTTGGCCTTGAGGTTGCGGGCCGTCGTGGTGACGTGGTCGGCAGAGGTGCCAATGCCGGTCTTGCTGGTCAGGTCCAGGCTGTTGGCGATCAGGCTGTTGCCCAGGCCCAGCAGCGAGCCTTCGGCGGCGCTCAGGACCACGGTGCCGTTGGCGGCGCCGGCGTTGACGGTGTCGATCTCGACGTTGCCGTGCTGCGAGGTCAGCGTGATGGTGCGGTTGCTGCCGGCGGCCGTGGCCGCGGCGATCAGCGTGCCGGTGGCCGTGGCGTTGATGTCGCCGTTGGCGGTGCTCAGCGACGCGTCGAGCGCGCCGGTGTTGGTCAGCGTCAGGTTGGCCGGCGTGGTGGTGCCGGTCAGGCTGGCCGCGACGGAGCTGGCTTCGGTCACCAGATTGGTGTTGCCGCCCGCGGCGCCGCTGCTGAAGCTGACCGTGGTGCCCTTGACGTTGATCGTGCGCGGCGCGGCGCCGGCCGCGACCACGTCTTGCGTGCCCTTGAGCGTGACGGTGCCGTTGGCCTGCACGCCGGCGGCGGCCAGCTTGAGCGTGCCGCCCGAGGACAGCAGCAGGTTGTCGGCGGTATTCGACATGCCGCCGCTGGCGTCCAGGTCGCCGGCGCTGGTCAGGTAGACGGAGCTGTTGGCGCCGGCCTGCTGGATGTTGCCGCTGTTGGCGGTGAGCGCCCGCGTGCCGACGTTGTTGAGCACGATGACGGCGCCGTCGGCGGCGGTCGACAGATTGCCCAGCGCGCCGAGGTTGGTGCGCAGCGCGATGCCGCCGGTGCCGTTGGCCAGGTAGGCGGCCGAGCCGATGCTGCCGCCGGCGATGGCGGTCAGGCTGTTGCCCGTGATCAGGTTGCCCACCAGCGCGCCCTTGATCGAACCGGCCGCCTGCAGCGTGACGTCGCCGGCCTGTTTGGCGTCGATCGTGTTGATCGACAGGTCGCCGCTGGTGGTGGCGATCGAGATGCCGTTGTTGGCCGAGCTGGTCTTGCTGACCGCGCTGGTGACCAGGGTCGGGCCGGCGGTGGTGATGCCGATGGCGCCGTCCTGGGTGATGACCGAGGCCAGCGTGGTGCCGGCCGCGCGGTTGTCGTTCAGGTAGAGCGAGCCGCTGCCGGTGACTTCGGCGATGATGTTGGCGGCGGTCGTCTGCAGGTTGTCGGGCGAGCCCGCCGCGCCGCCGATGCCCGCGCCGGCCTTGAGCGTGACGGTGTTGCCGATGATGCGGGTGGATTCCTCGCGGTCGTCGACGATGGTGCTGCCGGTCTTGCTGAAGTCGATGTTGACGGTGCCGGCGCCGGCGTCGATGTTGCCCGCGACCAGCTGGCTGTTGTTGCCGTTGCCGACGATCTTGATGGTGCCGTTGCTGGCGATGGCGTTGGCGATCTGCAGATTGCCGGCGGCCGCGATGTCGATGGTGTTGCCCGACAGGTACGAGTAGACGGAATTGTTGTCCGCCGCCAGGTACATGCCGCCGTTGGTGGTGACTTCGACGCGCTGGCCGGTGGCGTTGATGCGGCCGTTGACGGCGCCGACGGCGTTGGCGCCGTTCAGGGCGACGCCGTAGGCCTTGACGGTGGCGCCGGCGGCGTCGGCCAGGATCGAGCCGTTCTCGGCGTTGAGCGTGACCTGGCCGTGGTTGGCGCCGGCCTGCACGTTCTTGACCGTGATGTTGCCGGAGGTGGTCTTGACCGAGATGTCGTTGCCGGCCGCGTCGGTGCCCGACGTGACGCTGGTCAGCGCCAGGCTGCCGTTGCCGGTGATGCGGGTCTCGCCGTTGGCGACCGAGGTCGTCAGGCCGCCCAGCAGGTTGCCGCTGCTGTCCAGGTAGAGCGAGCCGTCGCCGGTGACGGTGGCCGACACCGGGCTGTTCGGCGCGGCGATCTTGATCGCCGCGTCGCGCGTGCCGATGCCGTTCTGCGCCGTCAGCGTGATGGCGCCGGTGCCCGCGCCCGAGAGCGTGCCGCCGCCGTACAGGATGCTGCCGGTCTGGGCGTTCAAGGTCAGGGCGTTGCCGGTGCCGTAGCTGACGGTGCCGACCAGGATGTCGCCGGTGGTGGTGGTGACCGACAGGTCGCCGCCGGCGCGCAGGTTGCCCAGGTTGATCGAGCCGTTCTGCTTGAGCCAGATGCCGCCCGAGGCGGTGGCGGCGATGTTCTTGACCTGGGTGTTCAGGGCCAGGCCGGCAGAGCCGATGGTGTTGGGCGTGTTGCCCGTGGCGGTGGACAGCGTCAGGTCGCCAGCGACGATCTTCGAGGACGCGTTCATGCCCTGGATCGAGCCGCCCGTGGTGTAGTACGGGTTGGTCGACAGGTTGACCGAACCGTTCTGGGTGACGTCGATGTCGTGTACGTTGATCGCGCCGATGGCCTGGTAGGTGAAGTTCAGGCCAGTCGTGTCGCGCACGACGGTCAGCGCGGTGGCATTGCTGCTGTCGCCGCCGCTGAATAGCAGGTTCTTGGCGCCGATGGTCAGGAAGCCGGCGCTGCCCAGGTTCGAGCCCTGCGCGTTGTTGCGGATGATGGTCAGGTCGGACAGGTCGGCCAGGTTGTCGACGTAGATGCTGCCGGGCGTGGCCATCGTCAGCTTCTCGGTGTTCAGATGCAGGAGAGCCGCGTTGGACGTGCCGATCTTCGAGGCCGTGCCGTAGTTGGCCGTCAGGCTGACGCTCTTGCCGGTGACCAGGTTGCTGTTGTCGATGCCGATGATGCTGCCGCGCGCGGTCGACAGCGTGACCGCGCCGTCGGTGGACGTGACGGTGCCCACGGTGAGGTTGCGGCCGTTGTTGCCGGTGTCGGCGGTCAGGGTGATGTCGCCCGGCGCGGTGACCGAGGTCGCCTGCAGGCCGTAGGTCTCGGTCAGCGCGATGCTGCCATCGGCGCGGTCGGTCTTGGTGGCGCTGAGGGTGACGGTGGTGGTGCCGCCGTTCAGGGCATTGGTGCGGATGGCGCTCTTGTTGCCGATCGAGCCGTTGGCCGTCAGGTTGACGCTGGTGGCGTTGTTGATCGTGCCGCTGAGGATCGAACCGCCGGTGTTGTTGACCGTGAAGGTGTTGCCGTTGGTGTTGACCGTGCCCAGCTCGATGTCGCCGGTGGTGTTGCTGACCGAGCTGGCGCCGGTCGAGGTCAGGCTCGGCAGGCTGGTGTTGCCCTCCACCGTGATGAAGGCGCCGCCGTTGTCGGCTCGGCCGCTCAGCGTGCTGACGCGGGTGTCGATGGCGTTGCCGGCGCCGGCCGCGCCGATGGCGTTGGCCGCCGTCAGGGTCAGGCCGGCCGCGTCGATCTTGGTGTTGGCGTCGCCGTCGCCCAGCAGCGAGCCGCCGCGCGAGTTCAGCACCACGCTGTCGTAGCCGACGTTGATCGCGCCGACGGTGATGGTGCGGTCGCTGGTCACGCTCAGGTTCAGGCCGCCCTTGTCCTCGACCTTGGTCAGGACCAGGCCGGCGCTGCTGCCGCTGCCGCCGTCCGCGGCCTGGAGCACGATGCTGCCGCCGTCGCGCGTGGGCGAGTTGATGCTGTAGCTGCGCGCGCCGTTGCCGGTGGAATACAGCGTCAGCGCGTCGATGTGGCGGTTGGAGTCGATGTACACGTCGCCGACGTTCTGGATGTTCACCAGCGGCGCCGACAGGTTGATCTCGCGGCCCACGGCGCCGATGGCGCCCGAGCCCTGGGTGATGATCTGCACCGACGCCGCGGTGACGCGCTGGCTGTCGTCGGCGCTGCCCAGGATGCTGTTGTTGCTGGACAGGCGCACCGTGCCGTTCTGCGTGGTGTCGATGATGCCGATGTCCTGGCCGACGTTGCTCGACAGCATCAGGTTCAGCCCGGTGTTGTCGCGCACCTCGTTGACCTGCAGGCGGCTGCCGTTATGGGCCACATCGAACAGCAGTTCGTTCGACAGGATCTGGTAGGTGGCCGCCGACGAGCCGGTGGCGTACAGCGACAGGCTGGCCAGGTCGCGGTCGTTGTCCAGGTAGACGTGGCTGCCGGCCGTCAGGTAGAGCTCGCCGGTGGTGGTGTGGATCGAGCCCGAATTGTCGCCCGACGCCACGCCGATCTGGCCGCTCGTGCCCAGCGTGACCACGTCGCCGGTGATGTGCGAGGTCGGCGTCAGGTTCAGGATGTGGGCGCCTGAGCCATAGGCGCCCAGGCTCACGGTGTTGGCCGGGCCGACGTCGACGTTGCCGACGTACAGCGTGCGGTCGCCGTTGAACGAGAAGTTCAGGCCGGTCAGGTCGCTGACCTGGGTCATGACATAGGAGCCGGCGTCCGTGACGTTGAACGTCAGGCCCTTGGCCGCCACCTGCAGCACGTTGTCCAGGGCGCTGTTGGCGTGGTTGGCGGTGATGTTCAGCGAGAACAGGTCGCTGGCGTTGTCGAGGTACAGGTTGCGGCCCGACTGCGTGGTCAGCTGGCGGGTGTCGGTCAGGATCTCGTTGCCGGCGACGCCGATCGACTGGGTGGCCGTGAGCGTCAGCACCGGGGTGACGAAGCGGCCGGCGCCCTGGGTGATCGAGCCGTTGGTCACGTTGACCTGGGCCGAGCTGGTGGCGCTGTTGTCCCGCAGCGTCAGGCTCTTGTTGTTCGACACCCACAGGCTGCCGCGGATGTTGGACGAGAGCGAATCAACGCTGACGAACAGCGGCTGGTTGGTGGCGTAGGTGCCCGTGACCGAACCGGCGTTCAGGGTCAGCGCGCTGGTGGTGATGTTGGGCAGGCTGGCGCTGGAGCTGTTGCCGTAGATGGTGCCATTGCTGGCCAGCGTCACCGAGCCGCCGGCGGCGGTGGTGACGTTGTTGACGGTCAGCGAGCGGTCCGACGAGATCGACAGCGCCAGGTTGCCGCTGTTGGTGATGTTGTTGAGCGTCAGGCCCGCGGTGCCGGTCGAGTCGCTCAACGAGAACGCCGTCATGCCGGTAGCGCTGATGTTGTACGTGTTGTTGACCGAGCCGCTGCTGCTGCTGTGGTTGGCGGTCAGCGACAGCGAATCGAACTGCTTGCTGTTGGCGATGGATACATTGCCGGCCGAGGCGACCGCCAGGTTGGCGGTGTTGGTCTGGGCCGATACGCTGCCGTTGGTGCCTAGCGCGCTCAGGCTGACGTTGTTGGCGGTGACCATGCCCGAGCCGCCGATGGTCGGGGCCAGGTCGCTGTTGGCGTAGCGCGACGTCAGCGACACCGAACCGCTGCCGGTGTTGATGGTGTTCAGCGTGATGGCGGTGTCGGTATTGACCGTCAGCGCGGCGCCGCTCATGTTGGCGCCGATCGCCAGGTTCGTGCCGCCGGAGATGCTCATTACCTGGCTGCCCAGGCCGCCGAAGGCGTAGCTGTTGGTGTCGAAGTTGACGCTGCCGGCGTCGCGGCGCGACAGGTACAGGTTCAGGCTGTTCAGCGCCAGCCCGCCGTTGTTCAGGTTGATGTCGCCGTTGTTGGTGATGGCCAGGTTGCTGGTGCTCAGGCGCAGGGCGCGGCCGCTGGTGCCGATGGCGCCGGTATTGGCGTCGCGCGCGGTGTAGCTGTCCGAGCCGGTGGCGGACAGCGTGACGCTGCCGGCCGTGATGCGGCCGGCGGTGCCGTCGCTGGTGATGCTGGAATTGACGCCGCCGCCGGTGGTCGTCAGGCTGATCGTGTTGCTGGCCGTGAGGGTGCCGACCTGGATGTTCTTGCGGCCGCTGAAGCTGAAGTCGGTCAGGCCGCCCGTGACCTGTTGCAGGTACTGTGTGGTGCCGTCGTCGCTGATGGTGATGACCTGGCCGGCGCCGCCGGTGATGGCGAAGGTGCTGGCGCTGCCCGCGTTCTTCAGGCTGTTGATGGCCAGGCTGCGCAGCACGGTGTCGCTGCCGACGTACATGTTGTTGCCGGCCGTCAGGCTGAGCGCCGAGGCGCCGGTCAGCGCCAGCGCGCCGCCCGTGGCGGACGTGCCGATGGAGCCGTTCGAGCCGGCCGTCAGCGCGACGGTCGCGGCGCGGATGGCGCCGGGGCTGGCCGGATTGTCGTTGGCGATGTTCAGGCCCGACACCAGGCTGACCTTGCCGTTGGCGCCCGCGTCGATGTTGCCGACCAGCAGATTCTTGTTGTTGGCGGTGAAGCCGAAGTCCAGATTGGTCGAGCTGGCGATGTCCGCCAGGTGGATGCCGAGGCCGTCGTCGGTGACGGTGAAGGCCGTCAGGTTGGGCGCGGTGATGCTGTACACGCCATTGGCCGAGCCATTGCGCGTGACGTTCAGCCGAGTCAGGCCAGTCAGGCTGTCCACGGCGATGTTGCCGCCGCTGGTCAGGCTGACGTCGGGCGCCTGCAGCGTCAATGCCGCGCCGGCCGCGCCGATCGCGCCGCTCGCCGTCAGGGCGATGTTGCTGGCGCGGATCAGGGTGGCGGCATCGCCGTCGTCCAGCAGCGAGCCGCCGGTATTGGCCAGCGTGGCCGCGCCGCCGGCGCGCAGGCTGCCGAGGGTGGTGTTGCCGGAAGACTGGGTGTAGCCGATCTGGCCGGTGCCGGCCTCCAGGCGCGTCAGCTTGATGTTGCCGGTGGTGCCGTTCAGATAGATGTCGGTGCCGGCGGTGGCCTGCACGTTGGCCTGGCCCGCGGCGCCCACGCCGACGTAGCGCACGGCGCCGTTGTACATGCCGCCGATCGCGCCCGCCGCCGACAGCGTGATGTCGTTGCCGCCCGCATAGATGCTGCCGCTGCCGTTGCCGTACAGCGAGCCGTTGGCCACGTTCAGCGTCACGCTGCCGTTGTTGCTGCGCACCGTGTTGGCCAGCAGCGCGTCGCCCTGGCGCAGGTCGATCTGCACGGCGTCGCTGGCGGTGATGTTGTTCAGCGTGACGATGCCGGTGTAATTGTTGGCGCCGGTCGGATTGGGCGGCTGCACATAGAAGCCGCCATTGCTCGCCGTGCCGCTCAGGTAGCCGGTCAGCACGTCCAGATAGCCCGTGCCGGTGGCGCCGACGGCCTTGCCGGCGATCAGGTTGACCGAGTTGGCCAGCAGGCGGGTCTGCTTGTTGCCGTCGTCGCGCAGGTCGCCCGCGGCGTTCAGCGTGATGCTGCCGCTGTAGCCGGCGTCGATGCTGCCGACCGTGATGTCGCGGTCGCTGTTGAAGCTGAAGTTGATCCAGTTGCTGTCGCGCACTTCACGGATCGTGTGGCCGCCGACGTCGTCGGTGATATTGAACAGCAGCGACGGCGCGCGCACGTCCAGCGTGTAGCGGTCGTCCGCGGCCTTGTGGCGCGCGTATACCGTCAGCGAGTTGAGGTCCGCGATGTCGGTGGCATAGAGGTTGCCACGGGTGTCTAGCGTCAGGCCCGGCGCGTTGATCGCGACGTAATTGGCGCTGGTGCCGATGTCCTGGGCGGCCGTCAGGCTGACGTTGTTGGCGGTGACGCGCGTGTCGGCGATGCCGTCATCCAGGATGCTGCCCTGGGTGGAGGTCAGCGTGATGTTGCTGCCGGCGCGGATATTGCCCAGCTTCAGGCTCTGGTCGCCGGTGAACGAGAACTGGTTCAGCAGCGAGCTGTAGACCTGCTTGAGCTCGTAGGCGTTGCCCAGGTCGTCGTTGACGTCGAAATTCAGGAACGGCGCGGCCACCTGCAGCGTGTTGCGGCGGGCGGGGTCGGCGTGCCAGTTGTTGATCGCCAGGTAGGTCAGCGTCTTGGCGGGATTGTCGACATAGATGTCGCCGCCGCTGCCCAGCGTCAGGCTGGTGGTCGCGGTATTGATGTGGTCGCTGGCCGTGCCAATGTGCTGTTTGGCCTGCAGGTTGATGCTGCTGCCCGCCAGTGCGCTGTTGGCGTTGGCGCGCAGGATATTGCCGCCCTGGGCGTTGAGCGACAGCGTGCCGTTGCCGGCGTCCAGCATGTTGGCGGTCAGGTTGGCCACGCCGGTGACGTAGATGCCGTTGCTGGCCTTCAGGTCGTCCAGCAGCACGGAGCCCTGGGCCTGGTTCAGGTAAATGCTGCCGCCGGTGGCGTGCAGTTCGTTGGCGGCCGTGCGCAGGTAGATCCCGGCAGTGCCCACCGTGTAGGCGGTGTTGGAGGCCGGGGCCAGCAGGGTGACGACGTTGCCGGTAATGAGCGAGGCGGCGTTGCCGGTGATGCTGCCGGCGCGCGCGGTGAGCGTGACGTTGCCCGAACCCGCGTTGATCTGGCCGGCGGCGATGCTGTTGCCGGTCAGGTTGATGGCGCCGCCGCCGGAGCCGACGTTGTTGGCCGAGACGCTGCCCGCGCCGGTGATCACGATCGGACCGCCGTTGGCCTGCGCCTGCGTGATGTTCAGGTTGGTGCTGGTGCTGTCCAGGTACACGCCGCCGAGGCCGGCGTTGGCGGACACGGTGCTGGCGTTGGTCTTGATGGCGCGCGCGGGGCCGCCGATGATGCCTAGCTCGGCCGACAGCGTCAGCGAGGCGGTGGAGATGCTGGTGGCGTCGTTGCCGTCGTCGACGATGGTGCCGAGGAGCGAGGTCAGCGTGGCCGAGCCCGCCTTGATGTCGCCCAGCGTCAGGTGGGCGGAGGTCTGCGCGACCAGGCTGCCGGTGGTGTCGATCGCCTTCAGGTTCAACGTGCCGCTGTTATTGACGTAGATGCCGCCGCTGCCGCTGGTCGCGATCAGGGCGGCCGTCTGCGTGCGCAGCGCCTGCGCCGACGAACCGATGGCGCCCGTGCGGCCGTCGCCGCCGGCGGCGCTCAGGGTGATCTGGCTGGCGGTCAATTGTCCGGTCGGGGTGCCGAGGATGTGGCCGGCCGTCGACGTCAGGGCCAGCGTGCCGGCGCCCAGGCCGATGTCGCCGACGGTGATGGTGCGGTCGCCGGTGAACGAGAAGTTCAGGCCCGACTGGTTGACCGTGTTCAGCTGGTAGCCGCCGTTGTCCTGCAGCGCGAAGGCCAGGCCCGGCGAGGTCAGCAGGAAGCTGTTGTTGGCGCCCGGTTGCGCGTGGCGGCTGGTGATGTCCAGCGAGGTCAGGGTCTGACGGTTGGCCACCGCCAGGTTGCCGCCGGTCGCCAGCGACAGCAGCGCCGTCTGGGTGTTGACCGGGGCGGCCAGGTCGCCGATGCTGCCGCCGCTGGCGTCCAGCTTGACGGTGTTGCCCGCCACCACCTGGTTGGCGCCGCCGGTGTTGCGGATCGAGCCCGCGCTGGTGCGGATCTGCGCCGCGCCGGTGCCGGCGTTGATGACGTTGGCCAGGTTGATGTCGCCGGTGGCGTTCAGCGTGATCGCGCCGCCGCGGCTGGTCAGCTTGCCGATGTTGTCCAGCGTGCTGCCCACGCCCAGCGCTTCCAGCGTGATGGAGCCGCCCTGGGCGCTGATCTCGGTGTTCGAATTCTCGAAGCGGATGCCACCCGTCTGGGTCGAGCGCATCGTGAAGCTGTGGCCGCTGGTGGTCTTCAGATTGATCGCGGCCATGTCCGCGACGGTGATCTGGCCGGTGGCTTCCAGCTTGATGTTGGTGGTGCCGGCCAGGCTTTCGAGCAGGCCGCGCGACACGGTGTTGTTGGCGGTGTTGGCGTCGCCGCCGTTGACGGTGCCGTCGCCGGCGTTGCCGTCCTGCGAGCCGCTGCCGCTGGCGGAGTCGACGATGCGCAGGTCGGTCGGGTCGATCAGCAGCAGGCCGGTCTTGCCCTTGGGCGCGCGCAGGTCGGCCGAGCCGGTCAGGCCGATGTTCTTGTTGCTGGAGACTTCGGCGAAGCCGCCGTCGCCGCCCTGGGCGCCGCCGCGCGCCGACAGGCTGCCGGCGAACGCGGTGGCGTCGTTGGACCACATCGTGACGCTGCCGCCGTTGCCATTGATGAGCGCGTCGGCCTTGAGCGTGGCGCCCGCCGCCACCTTGACGGTGGACGACTTGCCGCTGAACGCGGCCGAGCCGTCGTCGGGCGCGACGCCCAGGCTGCCCAGCGCGATCTCGCCGCCGCCCGCCGCGCCGGACACGTCGATCGCGGCGCCGCGCGCCACGTTGACGTGTTCGCCGGTCACCACGACCTTGCCGCCGCGCTCGCCGGCGCCGGCGCCGGTGGCGTCGACGGTGCCGGCCACGTTGACCGTGCCGGCGTCGCCGCCGGACAGCACGATCTTGCCGTTCTTCGTGCCCACCGCCTTGGCGCTGATGATGCCGTCGGTGTTGACCACGTTGTCGATCACGCCCTTGACGGCGCGCGCCGTCAGCAGCACCGTGCCGCCGTCGGCGCGGATCACGCCGGCGTTGGTCACCAGGGCCGAGACCGGCTTGCCGTCGGCGTCCTTGGGCAGTTCGTTGACGGTCGAGGTGGCGTCGAAGCTCAACAGGCCGTCGCCATGGAAGTCGACCGTGACGGTCTTGGCGCCGGCCAGGGCCACGCGGCCCAGCTTGGCCTCGATCACGCCCGAGTTGCGCACCGCGGGCGCCACCAGCACGGCCAGGCCGCTGTCCTTGATGCTGATCGTGCCCTCATTGACGATCATGGCGTTCGCCTTGGGCGAAGCCTGGTCGAACTTGTACTTGCCCGCCAGGAAGTCCTTGTCGCTGATGTTGGCGGTGGTGGCGACCAGGCCGCCCACGTCCACGCGCGAGCCCTTACCGAACAGGACGCCGTTCGGGTTGACCAGGATCACGTTGCCGTTGGCGTTGAGGCGGCCGAAGATGGCCGACGGATCATTGCCGACCACGCGGTTCAGCGTGATGCTGTTGCTGCCCGGCTGACGGAAATTGACCGTCTCGTTGGCGCCGATGCTGAAGTCCTTCCAGTTGATGATCGCCTTGCCGGTCGACTGGTTGATGTCCAGCGTGCCGTTGCCGCGGTCATTGATGGTCGCTCCGCCGGCCACGACGTTGCCGCCGGTGGGGTTGGCGTGGGCGCCGCCGGAGACCAGCGAGCCGATCACCATGGCCATGGTGGTCAGCGCGGGCAGGGGCGGGGCCTTCAGGGACGGGCGGCGGGCGGATTGGGCGAGGATGCGGGATTGACGATTCATGGTCGGTCGCTTTTCTGTCGCGGATTAGTACTGGGCCGAGAGGCTGAAGAACACGCGGGGATCTTTGTTGCCCTGGGTCAGGACATCGGAGCTCATGGGCTTGGCCACTTCGATCGTGGCGTACAGGTTCTTGGTCAGGTTGGCGCGCATGCCGGCGCCGTAGGAGGACAGCTTGGCGCGGGTCAGCAGCGCGCTTTCGCTGCGCGACCAGATGTGGCCGCCGTCCACGAACGTGTAGACGTGCGCGCCGCTGGGCAGGAAGCGGTCGGTGGACGCGGCGTAGCGCAGTTCCAGCGACGCGGCCACGCCCGAGTCGGCGGACATTTCGCCGTCGTCGTAGCCGCGGCCGAAGTTGGGGCCGCCCAGGGCGAATTCCTCGCTGGCCAGCAGCGGGCGGGCGCTGTATTGGCCGGCGAAGGTGGCCACCAGGCTGAAGCGGTCGGACAGCTGCTGCAGGCGGGTCAGTTCGGCGGTGAGTTTCAGGAAGTCCGGGCGGCCCTTGGCGCGCGAGGCCAGCTCGTTGCCTTCCTTGGAGGCGCCCATCGCGTCCAGGCCCTGGTGCACCGTGCCGCGCACGGCGGTGATGCCGTTCCAGCTGTCGGTGCGGTCATAGCTCAGGCCGGCGCGCAGCACGCGCAGGCGGTCGCGCGTGAAGGGAATGTCGATGATGTCGGTGGCGACGTTGCGCACGTCCAGCATGCCGAAGGCGCGCAGGTTCTCCAGGCGCGAGCGGATCAGCGGATAGGTGACGGTGGCCGAATAGGCCTGCACGTCGCTGGCGACGTTCAGCGGCGCCAGTTCGCGGCCCGGCTCGCTCTTGGCGTAGCTGGCGGCCACGTCGACGGTGGCGCCGCTGTCGGACACCAGCATGTTGTAGTTGGCGCCCACGGCCTTGCTGCGGTAGGCCGGGAAGCCCATGCGGCCGGTCAGGGTCAGGCTGTCGGCGCGGCCGCCGAACGAATTGAGCGTGATCTGGCCGGTCATTTCGCTCCAGCCCAGGTAGGGCGAGGCGCGGTTGTCGATGCCCAGGCGCGCGTCGACCGCCTTGCGTTCGCTGTGCACCACCAGCACCGAGCCGCCCACTTCCTTGGGCGAGGCCTCCAGCGTGGCGCGCACGGTCAGGCCGTTCAGGTCGTTGGCCAGCAGCAGCTGGCGCTCGACTTCCGCCACGTTGATGGGGCGCACGCCGCGCAGGCGCTGCACCAGCTTCTCGACCGCCGCCTGGGCCGGGCCGATATCGCCGTCGTACTTCACGTCGGCGATGTAGCCCTCGACCACCATGATGCGGAAATGGCCATCATCGATGGTTTGCGCCGGCACGATCACGCGCGTGGTGACATAGCCGTCATTGCGGTAGCGCAGCTCGATTTCGTTGGCCACCTTGAAGGCGTCGGCGACGGTGATGGTCTTGCCGACCAGCCCCTCATAGAGCGGGCGCAGCGAATCGGCCGGGTAGCGGGTCACGCCCTCCACGCGCATATCGGTCAGCGTGAAGGTCAGCTTGTCGGCGCCGGCGGGCGCTTCCGTGGCGCCGCCTTGCTGCACCGTCACCGAAGGCGCGGCCGGGGTGCTTTCCGGCAGGGCGGGTTGCGGCAGCTGGCGGCCGGGTTCGGCGCCTGACGGCAGCCGCAACTGCACGTTCTGCGCGGCTACCGGTCCGGCGGCGAGCGCCAGCACCACGGCGGCAAAGCCGGCGCGCAAGGAGAAGGGAGGCTGGCGGAGAACGGCGGGGCGGCAGGAGTGGGCTAGGCGGCGCATGGATACGTAAGTGATAATTCGTTACAATCAGAATTAAACGAAGCTATTTGATATATTTCGTAAACATCAATAAACAAAGTTTCTAAAGTTCTTTACAACTATCCGGCACTGCGGGATTCTTGCCTGGGCAATGGCATCTTTTCGGATGCGCCACAGAGAGGGCTTGCCGGCGCGCGCTCCCGGTGTCTGCGGGATGTTGTTATCGGGATACGCTGCGGCGGTCCGGGTCGACGACGCGCTACCTTTTCCGGCAAGTTGCCCTATGTAACAAACACTATCATGTGTGAACAATGATTGCGCTTGCGAGGTTTGCCGGAATGCAGGGCACGTTTGCCACAAGGAAAAATATTCATAAACCCGCGACGGTTTCGTCGCGTGTTACCAACGCGTCCCCCCGCCAGCATGAAAGAATGCGCGGCATGAACGACGCCGCTTCCCATCCGCTCCTTCCTGGCCAGCTTGCGGGCCTGCGCGTGCTGGTCGTCGAGGACCGGCCCGAGGACCGCATGCTGCTGGTCGATTTCCTCACCAGCCAGGACTGTCGGGTCTACGTGGCCGAAGAGGGCAACGACGCGTACCGCAAGGCGCAGCTGGTGCAGCCGGACATCATCCTGATGGACGTGAACATGCCGGTCTGCGACGGCCTGGCGGCTTGCCGCCTGCTGAAGGCCGACCAGGCCACGCGCGCCATCCCCATCATCTTCCTGACCGCCGCCGCCTTGCCCACCGAACGGGTGGCGGGGCTGTCGGCGGGCGCGGTCGACTATGTCGCCAAGCCGTTCGATTTCGAGGAAGTGCGCCTGCGCCTGCTGATCCACCTGCGGGTGGCGCCGGTCCCGGCGCCCGCGCCTGCCGTGGCGGCGTCCGATGACGGCACCTCGGCCGTCGCCGCCGGCAGCTCGCTCGACGGGGTGCTGTTCCGCGCGGCGCGCAAGCTGCTGCGCGAGCGGCTCGACCACACGCCCGAACTGGTGGCCCTGGCCCAGGCGCTGGGCACCAATGCGCGGCGCCTGAACCAGGCCTTCCGGCGCTGCGCCGGCACCACCGTGTTCGAGTTCCTGCGCGAAGAGCGCATGCGCGAGGCGCGCCGCCTGCTGTGCGAGACCGGCCTGGACATCCAGGCCATTTCGCAGGCGGTGGGCTTTGGCAACCGGGGCAATTTCTCCACCGCTTTCCGCGAGCGGTTCGGCATGGCGCCGACCGCCTTGCGCCAGGAGCGGGATCCGCATGCGTAGTGTCCGTCCAGGCGTGTTGGCCTGGTTGCTGTGGCTGGCGCTGTCCTGCCTGGTCCTGCCCGTGCGCGCGCAGGCCGTCCAACCCGTCATCGACCTGAGCGCGGTGAGCGGCAGCCTGCCGCTCGACAGCGAGCTGCGCGGCATCGAGGACAAGACCGCCAGCCGGGACGCCAGCCAGATCCTGGATGACGCCTGGCAACCGGTGTCCGCCGGCTGGCTCAACCGCGGGTATTCGACCTCGGCGTTCTGGTTGCGGCTGGAGGTGCGCAACACCTCCGGCAGCACTCAGGAACGCTGGCTGTCGTTCGGCGTGCCACGCCTGGAAGACGTGCGCTTCTATCTGTTCCCGGCGGGCAGTTCGACGCCGGCCAGCGTGCTGCTGCAGGGCAACCGCGAGCCGCTGGCCCAGCGCGCGGTCCCCGCCAGCGTGTCGGTGGCGCCGCTGCGGCTCGGGCCGGGCGAGCGCATGACGGTGCTGGTGCGGGTGCAGAGCCGCTCGGCCATCAGCATGGAGCCCACCTTGCGCACGCCGGCGGCGTTCGTGAGCCAGACGCAGCGCAACACGCTGCTCGTGGCGCTGCTGGTCGGCGCGCTGGCGATGGTCGGCATCTGCGCCGGGTTGCTCGGCGTGGTGCAGCGCGATCCGGTGTTCCTGCTGCTGTCGGCCGCCATCTTTGTCGAGATTCTCTACAGCCTGTCGTTCCAGGGGCTGCTGTACCGCTACGTGCTGACCGGCGGCGGCGAGATGGCGCTGCGCGCGCCCAGCGTCCTGGCGACGGTGGCGGCGTCGCTGTTCGCCTTCATGGCGATGCTGTTCGCGGACCTGCACCGGGTGCCGCTGTGGCGCCGGGTGTACCTGTCGTTGATCGCCGCGGGCGTGGCGGGCACGGTCTGGGCGGCGCTGGGCGACTACCGCGAGGCCGCGCAGGCGCTGATCGGCCTGATCTTCCTGTGGGCGCTGGTCTGGCTGGTCTCCATGGCCGACGGCTGGCGCCGCGGCCACGCCAACGCCCGCACCTTCCTGTTGTCCTTCGCCGTCTATTGCGCCTGCCTGTTCTTGCGGGTGGCCTATATCCACGGGTTGCTGCCGGGCCGCTGGGAGGGCGGGCCGGAAGTGGCCTGGGACCTGCTGTCGATTTCGCTGATGCTGGCCGTGCTGCTATATGGCCGGTCGCGCCAGCATCGCCAGGAGCGGCTGGCGGCCCAGCGTGAGCTGGCGCAGGCGCGCGAACGCGAACACCAACGGCTGGACCAGGCCGTCACCGAGCGCACCCAGGCGCTGCAGGCGGCGCTGATCCTGGCCGACGAGGCCGGCCGGGTGCGCCAGGACTTCCTGGCGCGCATCAGCCACGACCTGCGCACGCCGCTGACCTCGATCATCGGCTTTGCCGACCTGATCCAGGCCGGCGGCCGCGACGACGCGCCGCGCGGCGCCGTCATCCGCCGCAGCGCCGACCACATGCTGGGCATGGTGAATGACCTGATCGACTACGCGGCCGGCGTCGGCGGCCAGGCCCTGCGCCTGGCGCCCGAGTACGCGCACGCCTTGCTCGACGCCGTTGCCAAGGAATCCACCCCGATCGCGGCGCGGCAGGACAACCGCTTCGAACTGCGGGTGGCGGACACGGTGCCCGCGGTGCTGGAGATGGACGGCAAGCGCGTGCGGCAGGTCCTGTCCAATCTCATCGACAACGCCGCCAAGTTCACCCGCGGCGGCGTGCTGACCCTGACCGCCGACTACGCCGCGCCCGCCCCGGGCGAGGGCGCCGGCTGGCTGACCTTGTCGGTGGGCGACACCGGCTGCGGCATCGCGCCGGAAGACCGGCAGCACATCTTCGAACCCTTCCAGCGGCTGTCGGCCGCCGAGAGCCAGCCCGGCGTCGGGCTCGGCCTGGCCATCGTGCAGCAATGGGTGCAGCGCATGCACGGCCGCATCCAGGTCGAGAGCGAGCTGGGCCAGGGCACCACGATCCGCGTGGCGCTGCCGGTCAGGGAGGTGGACGAATCGCGCGTGTCGCATCACTACATCGCCGCCGCGGCGCATGTCCTGCCGCAGCTGGATGGCAGCGGGCGACACATCTGGCTGGCCGAGGACACGCCGGAAATCCGCGAATTCCTGGTCGAGGAACTGGCCAGCCTGGGCTTCCAGGTCGACAGCGAGGCCGACGGCCTGCGCATGCTGGCGCGCATCCAGGCCAATGAGGCGAGCCGCCCCGACCTGATCCTGACCGACCATCGCATGGAAGGCGCCGACGGCGCGGCCGTGCTCGCGGCCGCCCGCGCGCGCTGGCCGGACCTGCCCGTGATCGCGGTGTCGGCCACGCCGCAGGAAGCGCCCACCCCGGATGGCGCCGGCTATGACGCCAGCCTGCTCAAGCCCATCAACCTGGTGGAACTGCGGCACGTGCTGGGCCGGCTGCTGCACCTGTCGACGCAACAGCCCGCCAGCGAGGCGGCGCCCGCGTCGCCGTCGCTGCCGCGCCTGTCGCGCGCCGAGCTGGAGCAGGTGCAACGCCTGCTGGACATCGGCGGGATCTCGGACCTGATGGACTGGGCGCGCGCGATCCAGGCGCGCGATCCGGCCTTCAAGGACTTCAGCGAGCAAGTGCGGCGCCTGGCGCGCCTGGGCGACCTGGCGGCGATCGGCCAGCTGTGCGAGCGCATGCCGGTGGCGTGATCCCGGCGGCGCCAGGGCCTGCACCGGGCGCTTTCTGCGTAAACAGGCCCTAGGCCGGCGTGGAGCCGTCGCGGAAC
This sequence comes from Achromobacter sp. 2789STDY5608615, assembly GCF_001298995.1. Classification (NCBI taxonomy): domain Bacteria; kingdom Pseudomonadati; phylum Pseudomonadota; class Betaproteobacteria; order Burkholderiales; family Alcaligenaceae; genus Achromobacter; species Achromobacter sp. 2789STDY5608615. The sequence goes on along the minus strand of NZ_CYTY01000034.1, from coordinate 26,504 downwards.
AGCCGCTCGCCCAGGAAGTCCACGAACACCCGGACCTTGGGCGACAGGTTGCGGTTCGACGGCCACAGCGCCTGGAAGCGGCCCGCGCCGCGCACCTGCTCTTCCAGCACCGTGCGCAGCGTGCCGGCCGCGAGCGCATCGCGCGCCAGGAAGTCCGGCATGCAGGCGATGCCGAACCCCTGGATGGTCGCGCCCAGCAGGGCTTCCATGTTGTTGCAGGTGAACGCGGCGCTCAGCCGCGGCTCGGCCTCGCCGGGGGCCCGCGCCAGCGGCCACGCCTGTAGCGTGCCGGCGTTGGGGTAGCGGAACCGCACCGCCCGGTGCCGTTCCAGGTCGCGCGGCCGTTGCGGCGCGCCGTGACGCGCCAGGTAGTCCGGCGCTGCGCACAGCAGCAGCCGGAAGGTGCCCAGCGGCCGCGACGTGAGCCGTGAATCGGGCAGGTCGCCGCTGCGGATCGCCACGTCCACGCGCTCGCCGATCAGGTCGACGATGCGGTCGTTGAAATCCATGTCCAGCTCGATGCCCGGATAGCGCGCGGCGAAGGCCGGCAGCACCGGCAGCAGGAAGTGGTAGCTCACCAGCGGCGCGCTGACGCGCAGCCGGCCGCGCGGCTCGCGCAGCGTCTGCGACAGCATGTCGTGCGCCTCGTCCAGGTCTTCCAGGATGCGCTTGCAGCGCTCGTAGAACAGCCGGCCTTCTTCGGTCAATTGCATGCGGCGCGTGCTGCGCTGGAACAGCCGCACGTGCAGGTCCTGCTCCAGTCGCGCCACCGCCTTGCCGACGGCCGAGGGCGACAGGTCCAGGTCGCGGCCGGCGGCGGCAAAGCCGCCCAGCTCGGCGCTGCGGACAAAGGGCAACAAGCCGCTCAGGCGGTCCATGGCGATTCCATTGAAGAAATTAATTCCGTGATGTGTGGATTTTTAACCTATTTATCCGCCAGGCGAGCCTCGGTATCTTCAATGCCGTTCCCGTTCCCTTGTGATGCCGTCTATGCCATCGACCGTTACCCCGCCGCCCGTCGCGGCCCGCAAGATCCTGATCCTGATCGCCGTGTGCCTGGCGTGCGCGGCCATGCCGTTCGCCTTCACCGGCCCCGCCATCGCGCTGCCGTCGATCGCGCGCCACCTGGGCGGCAGCCCGGAGGCGCTGAACTGGATCACCAACGCCTTCATGCTGGTGTTCGGCAGCACGCTGCTGGTGGCCGGCGCGCTGGCCGACCGCTACGGCCGCCGCCGCGTGTTCCTGGCGGGCGCCGCGATCTTCATCGCCGCCTCCATCGGCCTGGTCTATGCGCCCGGCATCGCCGCCTTCGACCTGCTGCGCGCGGCGCAGGGCCTCGGCGGCGCGGCGATCTTCTCGGGCGGCGCGGCCGCGCTGGCGCAGGAGTTCGATGGGGCCGGCCGCATGCGCGCCTTCAGCCTGCTGGGCGCCAGCTTCGGCGCCGGCCTGTCGTTCGGACCGATCGCCTCGGCGCTGCTGATCGAGCGCTTCGGCTGGCGCAGCATCTTCCTGCTGGTGATCGCGCTGGCGGTCCTCGCGTTCGCGCTGGGCGCGCGCGGCCTGCGCGAATCGCGCGACCCCGCGGCCGGGCGCCTGGACTGGCCGGGCGCGGCCACCTTCAGCGCCGCCCTGGCGTTGCTGACCTGGGGCATCATGCGGGCGCCGCAAAGCGGCTGGGTTGATCCGTTCACGCTGGCGATGCTGGCGGCGGCGGTGGCGCTGTTCGCCGTGTTCGGCCTGATCGAATTGCGCGCGGCGCGGCCGATGCTGGACCTGACGCTGTTCCGCTACCCGCGTTTCCTGGGCGTGCAGCTGCTGGCGGCCGCGCCGGCCTATGCCTTCGTGGTGCTGTTGATCCTGCTGCCGGTGCGCTTCATCGCCGTCGACGGCCTGGGCGAGATCGAGGCCGGCCGCATGATGATCGCGCTGTCCGCGCCCCTGCTGCTGTTGCCGATCGTGGCCGGCCAGCTGACGCGCTGGCTGGCGCCGGCGTGGATCTGCGGCGCCGGGCTGCTGCTGGCGGCCGCCGGCCTGGCCTGGCTCAGCCTGGCGATGACGGCGGGGCCGGTGGCGGCGCTGGTCGGCCCGATGCTGCTGATCGGCGTCGGCATCAGCCTGCCCTGGGGCCTGATGGACGGCCTGGCCGTCAGCGTGGTGCCGGTGGAACGCGCCGGCATGGCCACCGGCATCTTCAGCACCACCCGGGTGGCGGGCGAGGGCGTGGCGCTGGCCGTGGTCAGCGCGATGCTGACGGCATTGACCACCCGCCATCTGGCCGCGGCCCTGCCGGGCGCCGCGCCCCAGGCGGGGCAGGCCGCGCAGCGGCTGGTCGCGGGCGATGTCGACGCGGTGGCGGCGATCCTGCCCGGCGTTGGCCGCGCGGCTCTTGCGCAGGCCTCCGCGGGCGCCTTCGCCACGCTGTTGTGGATCCTGGCGGCGATCACGCTGCTGACCGCGCTGGTGGTGTGCCTGTTCCTGGGCCGGCCCGAGACGCGCGCGGCGGCCCCGGCGACGGCGGCGCGGGCCTGAGGCCCGGGGCGCTTTCTAGCCCAGCCGCATCGACAGTTCCACATCGTCGCCGAACGGCGTCGACAGGTAGCCCGAGGCCGGCGAGCGCACCCGCGCCAGGTATTCGGGGCAATAGTCGGCGTTGTCCGCCACGATCAGCGCGCCGGGGCGCAGGCGGCTTTCCAGCAGGGCCAGCACGTCCGAATACAGCGCCTTGGCGCCATCGAGCAGCACCAGGTCGATGCGCTCGGGCAGGCCGGCCGCCAGCGTCTGCAAGGCGTCGCCCTGGCGCAGTTCCACCAGGTCGGCCAGCCCGGCCTCGGCCAGGTGTTCGCCGGCCCGCACCACCTTCGTCGGTTCGAACTCGGTGGTGATCAGCCGGCCGCCGCCGTTGTCGCGCAGCGCCGCCGCCAGGTGCAGCGTCGAGATGCCGAACGAGGTGCCGAATTCGACGATGGACCGCGCCTGCGTGCTGCGCGCCAGCATGTAGAGCAGCGTGCCGGTCTCGGGCGACACGGCCAGCGGCAGGTCCTTCATGCGGCCGTAGAAGTCGCGGTAGTCGGTCTTGCTGCGCATCAGCCGCGTCTGTTCGGCGTCGGACATGTTGGCCAGCGCCGGGTCGGCCCGGGACCACGAGGCGTCGGCGTGGGTGAACAGGCGGTCGAGCAGGGCGACCAGGGGAGGGGAAGTCAGGGTATTGGCCATGAGGCGGTTTTCCAGTAGCAATTGTGGGTTTAGAATACGACGGATTCGTCGCATTTCTCTATTCGCATTTCCCGAGCCGCCATGACCACACGCCGCAGCACCCGGCTTTCCGAGAGAAAACAGCCGCAGCAGAGCCGTTCGGCCGAGCTGGTCGCGGCCATCCTGCAGGCCGGGGCTCAGGTTTTGGCCCAGGAAGGCGCCACGCGCTTCACCACCGCCCGGGTCGCCGACAAGGCCGGCGTCAGCATCGGTTCGCTCTACCAGTACTTCCCCAACAAGGCCGCCATCCTGTACCGGCTGCAGACGCAGGAATGGCAGCAGACGTCCGACCTGTTGCGGCGCCTGCTCGAAGACACTCGCCACACGCCGCCCCGGCGGCTGCGCAACCTGGTGCACGTTTTCGTGCGCTCGGAATGCGAAGAAGCCGTGATGCGCGTGGCCCTGAACGACGCCGCGCCGCTCTACCGCGATGCGCCCGAGGCGCGCGCCACCAAGGAAGCGGGCGGCCGCATCGTGCTCGCCTTTCTCGTCGAGGCCTTGCCCCAGGCCAGCGACGCCACCCGCGCGCTGGCCGGCGATCTCATCACCCACACGCTCAGCGCCGTCGGCAAGCAGTTCTCGGAAAGCCCGCGCACCGAGGCCGAGATCGAGGCCTACGCGGACGCGCTGGCCGACATGCTGTGCGCCTATCTCGACAGCCTGGCGGGCGGCCCCGAGGCGACGCGCCGGCGGGCCCGCAAGTCGTCCGCCACGCCTTCCCCCTGACGCCTTTCTCCTGGATTGCCTGATTCCATGCCTGATTCCCTTCCCGTTGCGCTGGTGACCGGTTCCACCTCCGGCATCGGCGCCGCCATCGCCCGGCGCCTGTCACGCGATGGCTATGCCGTGGTCCTGCATTCGCGCCAGTCGGCCGAGGCGGGCCGGGCGCTGGCCGCCGAGCTGGGCTCGGCGGTGTACGTGCAGGCCGATCTGGCCGTCGATGCCGACCGCGTCCGCCTGGTGCGCGAAGCGGTGGCGGCGTGGGGGCGGCTGGACGTGCTGGTCAACAACGCCGGCATCAGCCGCGTGATTGCGCACGCCGACCTGGCCGCGGCCACGCCCGCGGTCTGGCACGAGATGCACGAGGTCAACGTGGTCGCGCCGTTCCGCCTGGTGGCCGAGGCGCAGGCGGCGCTGTCGGCGGCGGCGGCGCGCGGCCGGCCGGGCTGCGTGGTCAACGTCAGCTCGCATGCGGGCGTGCGGCCCAAGGGCGCCTCGATTCCGTACGCGGCCGCCAAGGCGGCGCTGAACCACGTGACGCGCCTGCTGGCGGTGTCGCTGGCGCCGGACATCCGCGTCAACGCGGTGGCGCCGGGGCTGGTGGACACGCCGCTGACGCAGGACTGGACCCAGGCGCAGCAACTGTGGCGCGAACGCGCGCCGATGCGCCGCGCCGCGCAGCCGGACGACATCGCCCAGGCGGTGGCGTGGCTGGCGCAGTCCGACTACCTGACGGGCGAGATCCTGCTGTCGGACGGCGGCCTGAACCTGACCTAGGGCCTGTCCACACGACAAGCGCATTGCCCAGCGCGGTCACGCATCGGCGCCGGGCGGCGTCACGCCCGGCACGCCGCGCCGGATGTTGCGCGAGTACTGCGCCGGGTCCCGGGTGGCGCGGGCCCGTTCGGTGTAGCGGCCGGCGTCGCGGTAGGCCTGCACGCTGGTCGCGCCCTCCAGGGCGCCGAGCCGGTACAGGTAGTCCGGCAGATAGCCCGACAGCAGCAGGCGGTAATCCAGCGGCAGGCCGGGCACGATCTTGTCGGCCAGCCGGTACACGATGGTGATGCAGTTGGCCGTCAGCGTGTTGTAGAAGCGCGGCTGGCGCCGCAGGCGCGTGGCCGTGTCCACGTACGACAGCAGCAGCTTGCGCGGCGCGCCGGCCGGCATGTGGATGCGGTACAGGTAGCCGTCCTCGCCGCGCACATTGGTGCGCACCCGCAGGCTGTCTTCCTCGGCCGAGGCCAGCACCGACAATTCGTACTGGCGGAAGAAGCCGCCAATCTCCGAGAAGGTGTCGTTGCGCTTGCGCCGGATCTCCACCGAGAACACCACGTATTGGCCGTCGGTGAAGCCGAACGACACCAGCGCATGCGCGATCGCCGGCCGGCCCCAATACGACAGCGCCAGGTCCACCGAGGCCAGCTTCGACAGATCGTAGCGGCGCGTCTCCCAGCGCGCGTCGAAGTCGCTGCGCGAGCGCCAGTCGAAGTTGCGCACGTTGTGCAGCGTCAGGCGGTCGCCGTCCACCTCGCCATAGGTGGTGCGGGCCACCTCGGGCATCCAGTCGCGGTCGTTGGATGGCCGCATGCCCCAGATCCACCAGGCCAGCAGGATCAGCAGCATCGCCCCGAACACGACTGCCGGCAGCCGATGGCCCCAGGCCAGCCCGGCCAGCGCGGCCGCGGCCAGCAGCAGCCAGGCCAGCGGCGCCAGCGCGCGCGCGCCGCCGCGAGCGGGCGACTGGAACCACAGCGCCAGCGCGCCCCACGCGGCGCCGGCCACGGTCATGACCGCCAGCAGCGCCGTCATGACTGGGTCTGGGCGTTGCGCGCGACCGCCTCGCGGTCCTGGCGGCGCCAGCTGGCGCGCAGCGCCGCGATCTGGCGGATCGCCGCCTGCGACATCTTCCACCAGCCGAAGGGCCGCGGGTCCGCCAGCATGCTGAGCGCGCGCGAGTAGTCCAGCGTCAGGCCGGGGGTCCAGGCCATGGTCAGGGCGCGCTTGCGGATCTGCGCCGCCACCCACAGTTCCGGGGTGAACAGCAGCCGCCACAGCACGGCCCAGCCGGCGCCGGGCCCGTGCAGGCGGCCAACCACGCCGTCCAGCGCCGCCTCCAGCGCGGCCGAGACCGAGCTGGAACAGTTGCGGTGGGTGAGGTTGTAGATCTCGGTCTTGCGGTAGTCGTCCCAGAAGGCGCGCAGCCTGGCCGCGTCGTAGTTGCGGATGCGCACCTGCATGGTCGACGGGCACCAGGCCTGCGATTCGGTGGCGTAATCGGGTTGATAGATGCCCGGCACGTTGTTCTCGGCGGTGGCGCGCAGCAACGCGCCGAATTGTTCGGGCGAGCGGTCGATTTCCTGGGCCGGGTACAGGCTGATGTAGACGCCGTCGGGGGATTCGAGCGCGGCATGGCCGGTGGAGATGACGCCGTTGCTGTCCACGGCGGCGATGTAGCGGTCGACCACCGGATAGTTGCGCGTCTCGGTCCTGGCCGAGCCCGACGGCGTCCACACATGCACGGTCAGGGCGCGCTCGCCGGCTTGCGGCGGGCCGTCAAACACCTTCTGCGCGGGGCCATCCACGCGCGTCGGCATGAAGGCGGGGTCGGGATTGTTGGCCAGCGCCGGATTGGCGTCCAGGTTGCGCACGCGGCGCGCCAGCCACAGCAGCTTCAGGCCCGAGATCGCCAGGAACAGGCCGATGCAGTACGGCACCGTGCCGACGTAATGGGTGGGATAGGGTTGGAAGAAGAAGATCGCCAGCAGCACCTCGGCCACGCCCGAGGCGAACACCACGCGCCAGCGCGGGTAGCGCACCACGTAGGCGGCGATGCACTGGATCAGGCCGTCCACCAGGAACAGCAGCCCGAAGATCATCGACAGCACGAAATGGCCGTGATGCTGGCCCGCCAGCACCAGGGCGCCGGCCAGCAGCACGAACACGCCCTTGGTGTAGCGCAGCACCCGCTGGCCGCCGACGCCGGACGTGGCGGTGGCCAGCGTGGCGATGCCTTCGATGACCAGCAGCGCGGCGAAGAAGTCCAGCGGGAAGTAGAGCGCGTTGTCCAGCGCGTCGATGAAGACGAACGCGCCGGCCGCCAGCATCAGCCAGCCGCCGATCATCAGGGCGCGGGCCCGCTTGTGCAGATAGTCGACGCCAAGCAGCAGCAAGACCAGGTGGCTCATGGGGGCGGAATCTCCATGCAGGGGCGCGGCGCCATGGGTGGCGGCTGTCGCATGCAGGGTACCGCGAGCGCGGCCCGGGCGTCGAGTCCGGGTCCGCGCCGGCGCGGGCCGCCTCAGGCCATGGCGGGAATCACCCGCGGGCGCAGCGTGGCCAGCACCCAGTAGACGCCGCCGCCGATCATCACGCCGAAGAACCAGCCATAGGTGGCCCACCACGCCGGCAGCAAATCCGTGAAGTTGGGCAGGATGGTCGAGAACACGCTGCCGATGCCGGTGGCGATCAGCGCGTTGACGTTCCAGCCGCCCTGGTAGCGGTACTCGCCGTGCTCGTCGTACAGCGCCGCGACATTGATGCGGCCCTTGGCCACCAGGTAATAGTCCACCAGGATGATGCCCAGCAGCGGCCCCATGGTGGCGCCGATGGCGTTGACGAAGTGCGCCGCGCCGCCTTCCCACGGCGCGAACGGATACAGCACCAGCGCGATCAACGCCGCGATGTAGCCGCCGCGCTTGAAGTCGATGCGCTTGGGGAACACGTTCGAGATATCGAACGCGGCCGACACGAAGTTCGCCACCACGTTGATGCCCAGCGTGGCCACCGCGAAGGTCAGGGCGGCCAGCAGCGCCAGCACCCAGCTGTCGAACTTGGTGGAGATCTGCTCGGGGTGCAGCAGCACTTCGCCATAGACCTTGTAGGCGGCGATGGTGGTGACGCCCGCCACCAGCGAGAAGGCCACCAGGTTCACCGGCAGGCCCCACAGGTTGCCGCGCTTGACCGCCTGCTTGTCGCGGGCATAGCGCGAGAAATCGCAGAAGTTCAGGTACAGCGCGGCGAAGTAGGTGATCCAGGTCGCGCCCACCGCCATCAGCGCCCAGAAGCTGCCCGGCGCGCCGTTCACGCCCGCGTCGCGCGTCTTGTCGAGCAGCACGTCCATCGGAATGCCGTGGTCCAGGCTGAAGCCGCCGGCCTTCACGCACAGCCCCACCGCCAGCACCAGCATGGCGATCCACACCGCCGGGCCGGCCCAGTCCTGGAACCGGCGCACGGTTTCCATGCCTTTCTGGATGATGAGCAGCTGCAGCGCCCAGATGCCGACATAACAGATCAGCTCCAGCCCCGAATGCCCCAGCCAGTGCGTGTTCTGGTGGAACGCCAGCAGGCTGTCGTTGCGCACCAGCAGCGCCACGATGGCGCCCGAGGCCGCCGCCGTCTGCGCGCCGTACCAGAAGCACGCCACCACCGCGCGCACCAGCGCCGCCAGATTGGCGCCCCAGATGCCGAACGAGGCGCGCGCCAGCACGGGGTAGGGCACGCCGGTCTTCTCGCCGGCATAGCCCATCAGGTTCATGAGGAAGAAGATCACCAGCGAGCTCAGGCCGATGGCGATCAGGAAGTTGACGAAGCTGCCGCACAGCAGGAACAGGCTGGCGGCCAGGTAGTAGCCCCACAGGCTGTGCACGTCCGAGGTCCAGACGTTGAAGATGCTGAAGGCGCCCCAGCGGCGTTCTTTCGTGGGGGCCAGGTCCTCGTTGTAGAGACCGGGCGACGGATTTCGGATATCGATGGCGAGCTCCCTGACCCAGGTGTGGGCATGGCCGTAAAGGAAGCCGGGCGGACCAATTACAGCAGCAACACTTGGACGGAGCCTGGCGCGTACTATGGTGTGCAAAGAGTGTATACAACCTTTGCGCCAATACGCCCCTGGGGTTTTCCCTTCCGGGAAGGGGGCCTGCCTGCGCAGGCCCCGGCGGCCGTCAGCCCCGCACCGCGCCCCGCAGCCACTGGCTGGCCAGGTCGAGCACGATGTGCGCCTGCTCGCGGTGCGGCACGTGGCCGCAGTTTTCCAGCAGCGCCTGTTTGCCCCCGGTCAGGCGGGCGATGATCTCGGGGTGCGCGGCCGAACCGTACTCGTCCGCTTCGCCATGCAGCGCCAGCACCGGGCAGGCGATCTGGCGCAGCGTGTCGTTGAGGTTCCAGTCGGCGAAGGCGGGCGACAGCCAGGTGTCGACCCAGGCGCTCAGGACCCAGGCGGCCTTGTCGCCGTGATATTTCTTCAGGCGGTCCAGCTGGCCGGGCTCGGCGAAGTTGCGCTGCGCCGCGCGGATGCCGTCGAGCGTGCGGTCTTCGGCGAAGGTCTGCGCGGATTCAGTGATCAGCGCGCGGCAGTCGTCGGGATGGGCCGCCGCGCAGCAGATGCCCATGCCGCCGCCGACGCTGTGGCCGAAGGCGATGAAGGGGCCGATGTCGAGCGCCTGGCGCAGCGCCTGGAAGCCGTCGCGGGCCTCGGCCTCGACAAAGCCGGTGGCCAGCGTGGCGGGGTTGGGATCGGCGCGGCCGAACCCGAGCCGGTCGTAGGCGATGACGCTGCGCCCGGTCGCCTCGGCCAGCTGTTCGGGGAAATCGCGCCACAGCTCGACGCAGCCCAGCGAATCATGCAGCAGCACAATCGGCGCCTTGCCCGCGTCCTGGCCCGCCGGGTCCCAGCGCCGCGCGAAGAGGCGGCCTTGCGGGGTGGGCACATGGACATCCTGGCGGGCAATCGACGACATGGGAGGGATCCTGGCAAGCAAAAAGGCGCCGTGGCGCCGTTCGAGGGAATCCCGGGATTATAGGAAACCGCCCGCGCTATTCCTCGGCGGTCCACTCGACCTGCACGCCCAGGCTGCGCAGGTTCTCGACGAAGCGCGGGTGGGCGCGGCGGATCGGGGTGGCGTTGCGGATCTCGGAGCGCCCCTCGATGCTGCTGGCGATCATGAACAGCGCGATCGCCACGCGGATGATGTAGGGGCTTTCGACCACCGCCGGCGTCAGCGGATTGCCGCCGAAGGTGATGACGCGGTGCGGGTCCGACGAGAACACGTGGGCGCCGAACTTGGACAGCTCGCCGGTCCAGCCCAGCGCGCCGTCGTAGACCTTGTTCCAGAACATCGCGTTGCCCTGGGCGCACACGCCCAGCGCGATGAAGATCGGCAGCAGGTCCACCGGAAAATACGGCCAGGGCGCGGCTTCGACCTTGGTCAGCACGTTGCTGGTGAAGGGCGTCTGCACCTTCAGCGGGCCATCGCGCAGCGCGCGCGACCAGCCGTTCTCGTGCACGATCTTCACGCCGAACTTGGCGAAGGTGCGGTCGATCAGCGGGAAGTTCGACGGCGTGCTGTTGCGCACCACCACGTCGCCGCCAGTGATCGCGCCCAGCGCCAGGAAGGTGGTGATCTCGTGGAAGTCTTCCTCGAAGGTGAACTCGCCGCCGCGCAGCGTGGCGCCGCCGCGCACCGTCAGGCGCGAGGTGCCGATGCCGTCGATGTCGGCGCCCATCATCGTCATGAAGCGGCAGAACTCCTGCACGTGCGGCTCGGACGCGGCATTGGTCAGCGTCGATTCGCCGGCCGCGGCGGCCGCGCACAGCACGAAGTTCTCGGTGGTGGTGACCGAGGCGTAGTCCAGCCAGTGATGGGTTGGCTTGAGCGGGCCGGCGCTGCGCACCAGCAGCGAACCGCTGGCGCGTTCGACCTCGCCGCCGAACGAACGGAAGATGTCGACGTGCGGATCGATCTCGCGCACGCCCAGCGTGCAGCCCTTGACGTTGTCCTCCAGCCGCGCCACGCCGAAGCGCGCCAGCAGCGGCGACACCAGCATGATGGACGAGCGCATCTCTTCCGGCAGGCGGTGGCGCGCGGCGTCGAAGGCGGTGTCGCGGTGGTGCAGGTCCAGCGTGCGGGTGGTTTCGTCCAGCCGCACCTCGCTGCCCAGGGTGCGGAAGATGTCGAGGATCTTGCGCACGTCGGTGATGTCGGGCACGCCGTGCAGCCGCAGCGGCTGGTCGGTCAGCAGCGTGGCGCACAGGATCGGCAGCACCGCGTTCTTGTTGGCCGACGGGATGACGCGGCCGCGCAGGGGCGTGCCGCCGTGGACGATGAGATTGGACATGGGTGAGGAGCTTGGACGACCGGTAGGGGAAAACGCGAGGGAAATTGTACCGGGCCGGCCTGGGCGGCGCCCGGGCGGCAGGCGGCAAATGGTGTCAGACTGCAAGACGGTGCATCGCCTTGCGACCAGGTCCCGGCCGCGGCCCGCAAGCGCGCCAGACCCAAATCGGCCTGAACGCCAGCGCCTGGCCGCCGCGCCACCGCCCGCGCGGAAATCCCAGCCCGAAAATTTCAGGCTGAATTAAGCGATTCCCATTATGATTCGCAGGCTGCCATGGCATTCCCGCCGTGGCGCCGTAAGCGTTCACGTCATCCAACGCGCCTTCGGACCGCCTTGCCGCGGCCGGGCGCGCCTGCGTGAACGCGGGGTCGGGCCCCGTCGCCGCAGGCGCTCCCTCCTTCGGGACCGCTACACATCATGACCCCCACTGCTTCCCAAACCACCACTGCCCAGGCCACGCCGCCGCCGGATGCGCGCCGCCTGTACTTCACCGCCTTGCTGGTGGCCGCCGCGTTCTTCATGGAGAACCTGGACGGCACCGTCATCACCACCGCCGTGCCGGCCATGGCCCAGGACTTCGGCGTGCTGCCGGTGGACCTGAACCTGGGCGTCAGCGCCTATCTGCTGACCCTGGGCATCTTCATTCCCATCAGCGGCTGGATGGCCGACCGCCACGGCGCGCGCCGCGTGTTCTGCAGCGCGCTGGTGATCTTCACGCTGGCCTCGCTCGGTTGCGGCATGGTCAACGACCTCTGGTCCTTCATCGCGCTGCGGGTGCTGCAGGGCGTGGGCGGCGCGATGATGGTGCCGGTCGGCCGCCTGGTCGTGCTGCGCAACACGCCCAAGCACGAACTGATCCGCGCCATGTCGATCCTGACCTGGCCGGCGCTGGTGGCGCCGGTGCTGGGGCCGCCCGTCGGCGGCTTCATCACCACCTACGCCTCGTGGCGCTGGATCTTCTACCTCAACCTGCCGCTGGGCCTGGCCGCGCTGGCCGCCGCCTGGGTGCTGATCCCGAGCGACCGCGCCGCCGAACGGCGTCCGTTCGACTGGGCCGGCTTCCTGTGGATCGGCGGCGGCCTGTCGAGCCTGCTGTGGGCGCTGGAACTGTTCGGCGGCGCCACGCCGGCCTGGGACCGCATCGGCCTGTGGCTGGCGGCCAGCGTCGCGCTGCTGGCGCTGGGCGTGCGCCACCTGCGCCGCCACGCGCATCCCATGCTGACCCTCACGCCGCTGAAGATCCGCGCCTACGCGGCCAACTTCTGGGGCGGTTCGCTGTTCCGCATGTCGGTCGGCGCGGTGCCGTTCCTGCTGCCGCTGATGTTCCAGGTCGGCTACGGCATGGATGCGTTCCGCGCCGGCCTGCTGGTGATCGCGGTGTTCGCCGGCAACCTGACGATGAAGCTGTTCACCACGCCGGTGCTGCGCCGCTTCGGCTTCCGGCCCACGCTGGTGGGCAATGGCATCCTCAACACCGCGGCGCTGACCGCGTGCGCGCTGATCGGCCCCGACATGCCGGTGGCGTTGACCGCGCTGCTGCTGTTCATCGGCGGCATGTCGCGCTCGATGCAGTTCACCGCGCTCAATACCCTGGCGTTCTCCGAGATGCCGCAGCCGCAGATGAGCGCGGCCAACACCTTGTTCTCCACCATGTCGCAACTGGCGCTGGGGATGGGCGTGGCGCTGGGCGCCATCGCCATCCGCATCGGCGAATGGAGCGTGCCGCTGCTGGGCCTGGAGGGCGCGCCGGGCGCGGCCTATCGCCTGGCGTTCCTGGTGGTGGGGCTGGTGTCGCTGATCGGCATGCTGGATATCTTCCTGCTGCCGCGCGGCGTCGGCGAGGACGTGGCGCGCAGCCGTCCGGCTTGATGCGCCAGGCGCGGCGGCTCGTGGCCGTCGCGCCGCCCGGCGGCGCGCGTGTCAGCCGGCGCGCGGCAGTAGCCCGTCCGGGCCGAACGCCAGGCGGGCGAAACGCTCGCCGATGCGGCGATGCGCCGCGCCGTCCGGGTGCAGTTGGTCCGGCAACGGCAGGTCGGCAAAATCGGCCTCGCCGTACAGTGCCAGGCCATCCAGGTAGCGCAGGTTCGGATCGCTGGCCGCGCGCTGCGCCGCGATGCGCCGCAATTCGTCGCGGATCAGCGTCAAGGTCAGCTTGCCTGCGCGGCGCTCGGCCGGATCGCCGGTCGCGAGAAACGACACCTTGCCCGCCGCCAGCGCGTCCATGTCGAACGCGCCGGGGCCGGGCGTGTCCTCGTGGATCGGGCAGAACAGCGGCGACACCAGCAGCAGCGGCGTGTCGGGATGACCGTCGCGGATCGTGTCCAGAAAGCCGTGCACCGCCGGCCCGAAGGCGCGCAGCCGCATCAGGTCGGCGTTGACCACGTTGATGCCCAGCTTCAGGCTGATCAGGTCCGCGGGCGTGTCGCGGATCGTGCGCGCCATGAACGGATCGAGCAGGGCGCTGCCGCCAAAACCGAGGTTGACCAGTTCGACGCCGCCCAGGCTTGCCGCCAGCGCCGGCCAGATCGCCGTCGGACTGTCGCCGTTGGAGCCGTGGCTGATGGAACTGCCGTGATGCAGCCACACCGGCCGGCCGTCGTCATCGACCGGGTCGATGGGCGCATTGGCGCGCAGCGCGGCCAGCGCCGTGGTCTCGTTGTGCGGCAGCCAGATCTCGATCCGCTTGGCCTGGCCGGGCAGGCCGTCGAACCGCAGCGTGGCGACGGGGCCGCGCTGGTGCGCGCGGGCGCCGGTCGCCATGTCGATCGTCACCACGTCGCCGCCATCGGCGCTGGCCTGGCCGGCCAGCCGGCCGTCGATGCGCAGGTCGTAGAGACCGAGCGGACGCGGCGGCACGCCGGTGTAGGCGTAGCGCGTCGGCACGGTGTCCAGCTCGATCGCGGTGGCGCGGGTCTGGAACACCAGCCGCACGCCCGAGGGTTGCGCTTCGACCATGGCCAGCTGCGGGTCTGGGCATTGCGCCCGGGCCCAGGCGGGCAGGCGATGCGGCAGGAGGCCGCGCGCGGTGGCTTCGAGTTCGAGGGCGCCGCGCACCAGCGCGGGAACGATGGCGGTGGTCGTCCAATCGGACGTCGGGGTGGTCATGCGGTATGGGTCCAGCGGTACGGGTCCGGCAAAGGAAGGGTCAGGCGCGCGGCGCGGCGAGACGGAACTTGCGCAGCATGACCGCGCCGCCGATCGTCAGCGCCAGGCCGCCACCCAGGTAGGGCAGGCCGAAGATCAGCAGCCAGAAGAACAGCGCCGTGTTGGCGTCGCGCGCGTCGGCCGATCCGGCGGGATGCCCGCCCAGGTCCATTCCCGGCAGGGCGGCCAGCAGCGTCAGCAGCAGCGTCACGCCCAGCACCAGGCAGCCCCATGCAATGCGGCGCCGGTTGTCGGCCACGCGCAGCAGCGCCGCCGCCACCACCACCGCCACCACGAGGCACAGCACACTGCCTGTGATCAACATGCGGTCCAGCGCCACCGGGTCGAGCGGCGCGCCGGGCTGGTCCAGCCCGAAGGCCATCTGCAGCAGTGAGTTGATGACGCCGTAGGCGGCGCGGCCGATGAGCAGGCCGAAACCGACGCTGGCCAGCCACTTGATCACGGTGGTATTCATTCTCGGGATATCCTGTGGGTTGCCTGATCGTTAAAGAATACGCCAACTGGAGCCTGCGTCCGATGTCCGAGCATCACCAGTTCATCTTCCCGCGTTACCCGCATCGGGCCCCGCCCGACTGGCGCGGGCTCGAGGCCAGGTTGCTGGCCGACGGTTATCTGCTGGCGCCGCGTGGCGCGCGGGTGCCGCGCGCCGAACTGTTCAATCTGGGCATGCGGCTGGCCGGCCTCAAGGAAGGCTCGTTCCAGTACCGCGACGGCATGCGCACCCCTGGCGACGTGATCGCGCTGTACCGGGATGCCGGCCATCTGCCCGCCGCCATGCCGGTGCGGCATGACGACACCGTGCAGGAGACGCTGGAACTGCTGGCCCGCCACGGCATCACGCCGGATGCGCGTTTCCTCGACGACGAGAGCAGTACCTGGCGCAGCCCCTATTACTGCCTGGGGCCGGCGGCGCGTGACTGCCTGGGCGCCGACCTGCGCGCGCAATACGACGCGGACCCGGCCGCCTTCGGCGCGCTGCTGCTGGCGTATGACCGCCCCGAACCCTACGTGGCCGCTGGCGAAAACCTGTCGCCGCCGACCTTGCCGGACTCGGATGAACCGCTCGAAGCCTTGCCGCCGATCGGCACCTACCTCGATCTGCTGGGCGCGGCCTACGAAGACCCGGCCGTGCAATGGCGCAATCCCGATGACGGGCGCGACTACCATCTGTTCGACCTGGATTGGCAATACAGCCTGGCGCTGGGCTACCGCATGATCCGCACCGACTGTCTGGATCGGGACAGCGCCGAAGCGCTGGCGCGGGTGGTGGCCGGCATCGCCGATCAGCCGATGGCGTGCAGCCACCGGCATCTGTGATCCGGCCGCTTGTCGATCAATAGTAGATGTCAACGTAGTCGGTCAGGCCGCCGCACGCTTCCATCTGCTGCAGGCGCCAGTACTTGCGCTTGCCGGTGGCGCGGAACTCGTAATCGCCGGTGCGTTCGCAACGGCGGCCCTTGTCCGGCGCGTCCAGGATCAGGATGGTGCCGCGGAAGGTGAAGCGGTCGGCCGAGATCGACAGCACCTGGCCGTTGATCGACACCGAACCCTTGTCGGTGGCGTGACCGCCTTCCAGGCGCACCACGTCGTTCTCGTCCACGGCCTTCAGCTTGCCGCGCGCGTCGGTCCACAACCATTGCACGCTGACGCCGCTGTTGTGCAGCAGGCGCTCGTAAGCGGCCTGGTCCTTGATCTCGGTTTTCTGCCCGCCCTGGGCTTGCGCCTGCGCCGGCGCCTGGTTCTGCGTCGAACCGCGCGGCGGCAAGCGGCCGTCGTTCTGCGCGGGCTGCTGGGTCTGCATCTGCGTCTGGCCTTGCGATTGGGCCGCGGGGCCGCCGCGCGGGGGCAGGTCGCCCGCCAGCGTGGCGGAGGTCGCGGTGGCCAGGGCCAGCAGGCCGGCTATCCGTTTCTTGCCGGCCGAGGCCGGGGCGCGATCTTGGTTCTTGTGCATGATGGTCGAGAAGAAAGGGAAGGGGAAAGCGCACTGCCGCCGGCGCGCGCGGGGCGGCGCCGTCAACTGGGGACGTAACTTAGCACGCGGCCGCGACGGGGTAATTGCGATTTCCGTCTTGTGTATCCAATCGTTAATAGCATCGCCGCGGGCGGCGCCTGGACCCGCGATCGCGCCCCTTCAGGGCTTGGCGTAGTGGTTCTTCTCGTACTTCGGACGGGCCTGGAAATTCTTCAGCGCGTAGGCCAGGAATTCGGCCTTGCTGATGCGGCCGTCGCCGTCCGTGTCCATCGCGGTGATCTGCTCGGGCGTGGCTTCCTGCAGCAGCGGGCTGCGGGTGAGATAGCCGTCGGCATTGACGTCCTGCTTGTTGAACGCGGCTTCCATGCGGGTCAGGTATTCCTGTTCGCTCATGGGGCCGAGGTTGCCGGGCTCGATGGCGGCGTCGGGCGCGGCCGGCGGCGTGGCCGGCGGTGTGGCCGGTTTCGCGGGCGCGGTTTTCGCGGGCGTGGCCGGGCTCGCGGCAGCATCGGCCGCCGCCATGGCGTTGGCGGCAATGCTGGTCAGCAGCAGGGCCGCGATCAGGCTGCCCATCCGGGTGGCGTGTTTCATGGTTTTCCTTGTTATTCGAAATGCCGCGCGGCCTGTCCGGCGGAGCGCACAGGGCATTGCCATGGCCGCGCGCGGCCCATTTTGCCTGAATCGGCAAGGCGCGTGCCGGATACAATCTTTCGGTTACCAATCGCGCCATTCATACAAAAAGAGGATCGGCGATGCGGACACTCGTAGTCGGCGCCAGCGGCGCGACCGGACGGCTGCTGGTCGCGCAATTGCTCGACCGCGGGCAAGCGGTCAGGGCCATCGTGCGCGCGCCCGACGCGCTGCGGCGCCATCATGGCGACAGCCGCCTGACCTTGATTCAGGCCGGCGTGCTGGACCTGGATGACGCCGATCTGGCGCGCCATGCGGCAGACTGCGCGGCGGTGGCGTCGTGCCTGGGCCACACCCCGACGCTCAAGGGCATCTACGGCGCGCCGCGCCGCCTGGTGACCGATGCCGTGCGCCGCCTGTGCGGCGCCATCGCGGCCAACCGGCCGCCGCAACCGGTCCGCTTCGTGCTGATGAACACCGCCGGCAACCGCAACCGCGACCTGCGCGAGCCGCTGTCGCTGGCCCAGCGCGGCGTGGTCGGCCTGGTGCGCGCGCTGGTGCCGCCGCATGCCGACAACGAGCAGGCCGCGGACTACCTGCGCACCGCCATCGGCCAGGGCCACGCGGCCGTGCAATGGGCGGTGGTGCGTCCCGACAGCCTGCGCGATCGCGATGCCGTCAGCGCCTACGAGGCGCATCCCTCGCCCATCCGCAGCGCCATCTTCGATGCGGGCCACGTCAGCCGCATCAACGTGGCCCACTTCATGGCCGAGCTGGCCACGGGCGGCGCGGCGTGGGCGCGCTGGCGCGGGCAGATGCCGGTGCTCTACGACAGCGAGACGCGGCAGGCCGCCTGAACGGCGCGGCTATTGCGGCAGCAGCCGCATGCCGGTGCGCTTGACGAACTCGTCATAGCCGATCGGCGGGCCGGCCTTGGTGCTGGCGCTGTTGGCCTGCCAATGGACCCACGAGCGCCCGGTGGTGGCGTCGTACACGACCTTGTAGAGATAGGTCGGCACCGCGACGCCGGCGCCGATGGTCTTGGGCCGCTCGGTGTACACCGGTCCGGTGAAGACATATACATCGCCCGAGGCGCGCATCACGTATTGGCGCGTGTCCTGCTCGATGCGGCTCCAGGGGCCGGCGTTGTGCTTCTGGTCCTGCGGCACCATGTTGGCCAGCGAAAAGCTCTGCGCCATCGCATCCGGCGTGGCCATGTCGCCGGCCGGCGCCATGTGGCCGCGCGAGAAGCCCGAGCCGCGGTAGTCGTCCAGCTCGGCGCGTTCGGCGCGCGGCACGCGCGCCTCGGCGTAGAACTTGTCGGTGCGGTGCAGGCCCTTGGCCTGCGCCAGGTTCTGGCGGTTCAGGCGTTCGGCCACGAACACCGGCGTCTTGGTCTGGCCGTTGTGCAGGATGGCGAACGAGGAAAAACAGACCTCGCGCAATTGCTGGCCGGCGGGCACCGCCGGCGGCCGCGCGTTGGGGAAGAACTGCGGACATTCCGTGAACGCGGTCTGCACCAGCGCCGCGTTGGGCGCGGGCAGCGCCACCGGCGCCGTGCGTTCCTGCCCCGGCCAGCCCAGGTGCGACAGGGCATCGCCCACCGACGCCGGTATCTTCCACTGCGGGTGGAGCACGTAGGTGGCGGCGCCGAAGCTCGCCAGCGACGTGACGATCAACGCCCGCAGGAAACGCGGGATCCGTCCGGCGGAGCGGGCGGCGGTTCGGGAGGAGGGGCTTCTCTTTCTGGGAGCGGGTTTCTTCGCGCGGGTCATACTACCTGGGGGCTGCGGACCGGCCGCCCAGAGCAGCCGATCAATGTGACCCCGGATTGTAGATGAGTGGCGGATTTGTCACGCTGTGGCGCGAATGCGCGGCCGGCGGGCCGATGTCGCACTCAAGCGGCCGCACCCGCCGCCGCCCGTGCCATCAGGCCGGCAAGGCGTCGCGCATGATCGCGACGGTCCAGTCCACGAAGGTCCTGACCGCCGCCGTGGCCCGCGCCTGCGGATAGACGATCGAGATCGGCACCGGCGCGCAGCGCGCCTGCGCCAGCACTTCGCGCAGGCGGCCGCTGCGCAGGTAGATCGACGCCGCCACCTCCGACAGCTGGATCAGGCCCAGTCCCTCCAGGCCGCAGTGCAGGTAGGCCTCGGTCTCGTTGACCGAATAGCGGCCGGGCAACGCCAGCGCGATGTCCTCGCCGTCGACCCGGAAGCGCCAGTCCAACGGCCGGCCGCTGGCGTTGGACAGGTAGTTGACGATGCGGTGGCTTTGCAGTGCCGCCACCGAGTCCGGTTCCCCGAACTGCTTCAGGTAGGCTGGCGCCGCGCAGGTCAGCCACGCCAGCCGCCCGAGCGGGCGCGCCACCAGCGTCGAATCGGCCAGCGGGCCGCTGCGGATGGCGCAGTCGATGCCTTCGTACACCAGGTCCGCGGGCCGGTCGCTCAGCCCCAGCGCCACCTCGATGTCCGGATAGCGCGCCTCGAACTCGCGCAGCCGTGGCACCACCAGCGCGCGGCCGATGACGCCCGGCATGTCCACCCGCACCCGGCCGCGCGGCGCCTGCGTGGTGGCGGCCATGTCGTGTTCGGCCTCGGCGATGTCGGCCAGGATGGCCTGGCACGACGCGAAGTAGCGCGCGCCGGCGTCGGTCAGGCTCAGGCTGCGGGTGCTGCGCCGCAGGAGCGGCGTGCCCAGGTGCGCCTCCAGGTTCTTGATCGTGGTGGTCACCGACGAGCGCGGCATCGCCAGCGTTTCGGCGGCCTTGCTGAAGCTCTGCGCCTGCACCACGCGCACGAACGTCGCCATTGCTTGAAGTTTGTCCATGGACGGGAGCCTTGGGGAATGCGCTGGAGAAGGGGAATGTTAAGCGGTTCGCGCGGTGGGCGGATCGGCCTCGATACGGGCCGGCTCGGGTAGGGGCGCGACGGGTTCGCGCAGCGCGCGTTGTGAATTCAGGCGCGCCGAACAATGGGCGCGGGGCGCGCTCCTACACTGCCCGCATGCCGGCAGCGCGGACGTTGGCGGCGTGTCAGCCACCGTCGTCCGCGGTGCCTTCCCTGAATCATTTCCCCGGAGTTTCCATGTTGAATCACAATGCCATCCTGGTCCTGGGCGCGGGCCAGCTCGGCATGGCCATGCTGCGCGGCCTGGCGCGCCGCGCCGCGGGCGATGCCGGCGTGTCCCTGTCGGTGCTGTTGCGGCCGGCGGGGCCGCGCTCCGACGATCCGCGCAAGCAGCGCGACCTGGCCGAGCTGCGGGCCCTGGGCGTGCGCATTGTCGAAGGCGACCTGGTTGCCCAATCGACCGCTGAACTGGCCGCCACATTCGGCCGCTTCGATACCGTGATCTCGTGCACCGGTTTTGTCGGCGGCCCGGGCGTGCAGCGCAAGATCGCGCAGGCCGCGCTGGCCGGCGGCGTCGGGCGCTTCGTGCCCTGGCAGTTCGGCGTCGACTACGACGCCATCGGCCGCGGCAGCCCGCAGGACCTGTTCGACGAACAGCTCGACGTGCGCGACATGCTGCGGGCGCAGCGCGCCACCGAATGGATCATCGTCTCCACCGGCATGTTCACCAGCTTCCTGTTCGAGCCGTCGTTCGGCGTGGTCGATCTGGCCGGCCGCCGCGTCAACGCGCTGGGCGGCTGGGACACCGCCGTCACCGTCACCACCGCCGAAGACATCGGCGAACTGACCGCCGAGATCCTGTGGGCCGAGCCGCGCATCGCCAACCAGGCCGTCCATGTCGCCGGCGACACCGTGACCTACGGCGAACTGGCCGAGCGCGTGGCGCGCGAGCTGGACATCGAGATCGCGCGCCATGTCTGGGCCGTGCCGGAACTGGAACGGCAGCTGGCCGCCGCGCCGGAGGACGGCATGCGCAAATACCGCGCCGTGTTCGCGCAAGGGCGGGGCGTGGCTTGGGAACCGGCGCGCACGTTCAATGCGCAGCGCGGCATCGCGGTGCATGGGCTGACGCAGTGGATTCGGGATAACCGGCCGGCATTGCGCCAGGCCGCCGGCGCGCAAGGCGCATAGCCGCCAGGTCCTCGATCCGGATCGCCTCGCGGGCCGCGGGCGCGGCTGTCAGTCCTCGTCGGGCTGCGCCTGCCGCGTCTCGAATTCCTCGCGGTTGTGCAGCGCGAAGTACAGCACGTCGCTCCACGCCAGGCCCAGCACGTAGTCCGTATTGCCGGTGCGGCTCCCGTCGAAACCGTCGTCCAGGCGCAGGCCATGGAAGGCGTCCAGCGGCGGCTCGCCCCGTTCGGCGGTGGCCGCCAGCAGTTGGCGCCCGGCCTCGGCGGGATCCGCCGGCAGCGCATCGAGCGCCGCGCCGGCCTGGCGGCAGCGCGCGATTTCCTTTTCCGCGTTGGCCTTGAGCGCGGCCTCTTCGGATTCCATCATCAGTTCCAGCTCGATGGTCTCCAGCAGCAGGTATTCATTGCGGTGCGCTTCGAGAAAGACCAGGGTTTCGTCCAGCGCTTCCAGCAGCCGCGTCACGGACGTCGGGCCGCGGCCCCGCGCCGCGGGCTTGGCCGCGCCGGCCGGCGCCGCGTCGTCCGAGGAGAACAGGCGCTTGAGCTTGCCCAGCAGCGAGGCGGGTTCCGGCGTGGCCGGCGTCGCGGGCGCGGCCGTCGGCGCGGCGGCGGGCGTGGCCAGCGCGGTCCGCACGATCTCGGCAAAGCGTTTCACCCGCGCCAGGCCCGGCTCGAACGTGCTGCTGATGGCGGGCAGCCGGGTGCGCTGGTCCGGTTCTTCGTCCTCCAGTCCATCCGAGATCAGCGAGGCGCACAGCTGTGGATCGCCCGACATCAATAGCCGGTACATGAACGGCACCGCGTAGGGCCATTCGGACAAGCCGGAAATCGTCTCCGGGCGGTCGGTGAAGTGGGTGGGGCGGTTGCTCAGGCTGTAGAGGTAGGAACGATTTGCCATGGCGATCGGGGCCTCGGAAAGGGGAGTGGAATGCCGGCGCGAGCCGCCAGGCGGCCGGCAACGACAGGCACAGCGACAACGTGCGGTATTGAACCGCAGCCGGGGGCGCGCGCCATTGCAGGCTGACACCTTTTGCCACGAAGTATTTCCACGGCCCGCGTGTTGGAAGTGCCGCTGGGCGCATCGGTTCTGAACCGGCGGGCCTGCCGCAACGCTGCGTGGCGGCAGGCAATACCGGGGCTTATCCATCGCGAGGCAAGGGCGGGATTCGGCGCTCAGGCTTTCCATAATAGTGAGATCGATTCCTGTTCGCACGTTGTATTGATGGATAAAGCCTGATGAACCCCAGTCCCGCCTTTCCTTTTTGCCGCGCATCGCATCTGCCCTGGATCCTGTTGGGGCTGGGCCTGTCCACGGCCGCCGGGGCGCAATCGGCCGCGTCGGTGCGGCAGCTGCCCGCGGTGACGGTGAAGGGCGCCGACGCCGAGGAAACGGCGACCGGTCCCGTGCATGGTTTCGTGGCCAGGCGCGCGGCCACGGCCACCAAGACCGACACGGCCGTGCTCGACACGCCGCAGTCGATCACCGTCATCACCCAGGATCGCATCACGCTGCAGGGCGCGCAGTCGGTGCAGCAGGCCGCCGGCTACACCGCGGGCGTGAGCACCGCCGACTCTTTCGGCGCCGACAACCGCAGCGACTGGATCAAGATCCGAGGCGCCGAGTCCACCCAGTACCTGGATGGCCTGCTCAACGCGGTGGGGTTCTACAACAACACGCGGCCCGATCCTTATGCGCTCGAACGCATCGAAATCCTGCGCGGGCCCTCGGGCATGCTGTACGGCCAGGCGTCCAGCAGCGGCATCGTGAACCTGGTCAGCAAGCGGCCGCAACCCGATGCGACGCGCGAGATCGGTGTCAGCGTCGGCAGCCACGACCGCAAGCAGATCCAGGCGGATCTCACGGGTCCGCTCAATGCCGACGGCACATGGCTGTACCGCCTGGTGGCGCTGGGACGCGACAGCGGCAGCGCGGTCCGGCACGTGCCCGACGACCGTTATTTCGTGGCGCCATCGCTCACCTGGCGGCCCAGTGGCGCCACCTCGTTGACGCTGCTGGCCAACTTCCAGCGCGACAACAGCGGCACCATGGTCGGCTTTTTCCCCTGGCGCGGCACGCGCACCGACAAGCCCGGCGGGCGCATCCCGCAGGACTTCTTCGTCAGCGAGCCGGATTTCGACAGATATCGCACCCGGCAGCAGGCCGTGGGATATCAGTTCGAGCATGCATTCAACGACCGGGTCACCTTGCGGCAAAACCTGCGCTATTCGCACAGTGACGCCGATTACCGCAGTATCTACACCACCGGCTTCAACGGCGCGGGACACGGATGGGTGCCCGGCAGCGACACGTTGCTGCGCCGGGTGGTCTACATGAACCAGCCCACCTTGAAGCAACTGGCGATCGACAATCAGCTCCAGTTCAAACTCCAGACCGGCGCGGTCCGCCACCTGGCGCTGGCCGGCATCGACTATCAGCGCTCCACCCTCGAGGCCCACAAAGGCATCGGCGGGCTGGCGGCGCCGATCGACGTGTATAACCCCGTGTACGGCAACTTCACGCCACCCACGAGCCTGCGCCACATGCCGACCTCGCACGAGAACCAGATCGGCTTCTACGCACAGGACCAGCTCGAATGGGAAAGATGGCTGGTGATGCTGGGGCTGCGCTACGACCGTTCGCGCAGCGCGGTGGACGACACGCCGTCGGGCAGCCGTGACGACAGCGAACTGACCCGCCGTTTCGGCCTGATGTACCGCTCGGCCGCCGGTTTCAACCCTTACCTCAGCTATGCCGAGTCGTTCCAGGGGCAGGCCGGTTTCAATCGCGCCAACCAGGCCTTCAAGCCGCTACGCGGCAAGCAGTGGGAAACCGGCGTCAAGGTCCAGCCGTCTGGCGACAACCTGACCATCACGGCGAGCCTGTTCGACATGACCGAAACGAACCGCAAGGTGGCGGGCGTGGTGAACGGCGTGGCCGACACGGTCCAGGTGGGCCAGGCGCGCACGCGCGGCGCCGAACTGGAGGCGCTGGCTTCGGTGGCCGGCTTCGACGTCGTCGCCACCTGGACGCTGCTGAACGCCAGGGTCGCCCGGGGCGTTCCCGCCGAACAAGGCCGGCAACTGGCCAGGATGCCCCGCCATATGGCGTCGCTCTGGGCCAACCATCGCTTCCGCCTCCTGGGCGCGCCGGGATTCCTGGCGGGCGCGGGGGTGCGCTACACCGGCGGCAGCGACGATGGCACCGGCCACAACAATGTGCCCGCCGTCACGGTGTACGACGCGATGCTGGCCTACGACGCGGGGCCGATGCGCGTGGCGCTGAACGTCACCAACCTGTTCGACAAGCAGTATGTCGGCAGCTGCATCGCCCGCGGCGACTGCTTCTTCGGCACCCGCCGCAGCGTGGTCGGCAGCGTGACCTATCGTTTTTGATCTTTGTAAATAGGGACTTATCATTCCGGAACCGTCGCGTTCGTCACAGTTTCGCGACCGATTTCCCCTAGAATTGCGACTGCCGCCGCAATTCCCTGGCGTGCCTCATTTCCCGATAAGAGATGCACGTCGATCTCCTTACCCTGTACTTCATCACCATTGGAACGCTGCTGGCCAGTGCCGGCCTGACGTTCTGGGAACATCGGACCCATCCCAACCGCAGCCGTTCGCTGGGCATCCTGGCGGCCGGCTTCGCGACGTTGGCGGTCGGCTGTAGCAGCGTCCTGTTCCGCGCCGACCTGCCCGCCGGGCTGGGCTCGCCGGTCAGCAATCTCATCATCCTCGGCGGCTATCTGCTGGTGCTGAACAGCGTCGCCTCGCTCAGCGGGCGCAGCTACCGCGGCCGCTCGCTGGCGCTGCTGGCCGTCATGGCGCTGGTCTGGCTGGGCGCCGGCCGGGATGGCCAGGACGTGGTCTGGAAATAC
>NZ_CYTY01000034.1:0-1462 GCF_001298995.1 Achromobacter sp. 2789STDY5608615 | reverse complement strand
CGGTGCTGCTGCCGATGACGCTGGTCAAGCTGATCCGCGAGGAAACCCACGTGCAGCTGGTGCTGGAATCGCAGACCGACTACCTGACCCGCCTGGGCAACCGGCGCTGGTTCTTCGAGCAGGGCGCGCGCCTGATCGAGACCCAATCGGGCCGCGAGCCGATCGCCGTGCTGGCGTTCGACCTGGACCAATTCAAAAGCATCAACGACCGCTACGGCCACCATACCGGCGACCTGGTGCTGAAGTCGTTCGCCGGCATCGCCCGCGTCGCGCTCGGGCCGCGGGCGATCCTGGCCCGCATCGGCGGCGAGGAGTTCGCCGCGCTGCTCTCGGGCGACGACGCCCGCCGCGCGCACGAGCTGGGCGCGGCCGCCGCCACGCGCTTTGCCGAGGCCATCGCCAACCAGGCCGACGGCCTGGGCATCGCCGCCACGGTCAGCATCGGCCTGGCGTATTTCGAGGACGACGCGCCGGCGCTGGCCGATGGGCTGGCGCGCGCCGACATGGCCCTGTATCGCGCCAAGTCGCTGGGCGGCAACCGGCTGGAAGCGGCGCTGGCGCCGGAGCGCGTCGCGGCGGACTGAACGGCGTCGTCTGCGTCGGCAATACGGCCGGCGTCTTCGTCGCGAATACGGCCGGCGTCTTCGTCGCCAGTGCGACCGGCGTCCCGGTCGACCATGCGACCGGCGGCTTCCGTCGACAGAGCGGCAAGCATTTGCGCCGATAATGACCGCCATGACGACGCCTACACATGCTTCCCCGTCCGAGCGCGACGGTTTCTGGTTCGACGCCGCCGATCCTTCCCTGGCGCTCGAACGCGCCGGCAACCACGTCCGGCTGGCGCGCGCCGAGCCGCCCTGGATCGTGGTCGACCAATCCATCGCCTCCCTGACCCTGGGCCGCCAGTGGCCCGGACAGTTGTGGCGCGTGCGCGTGACGCAGCTGGGCGACATGTCCGGGCTGGTGGCGCAACCCGGCTACTGGCGCGCCGCCGCCATCGAGCTGTTGCAGCCGCTGCCGCTGGCCCTGCTGTTCGGCCCGCACGGCGAGGGCGTGCTCGACGTCCTGGCCCGCATTCCCGATCTGTCGCGCGAGCAGGCGCGAGCGCTGGGCGAACACTTGCCGGACGACGGCTGGGACCGTTACGGCCGGGCGTGGGCGCGCTGGTCGTCGGAGGAAGAGGGCGGCGCCACTGCGCCGTCCGGCGCCGTCGCCGAGGCGTCGCCGCCCTCCGAATGGTATGGCGTGCTGGCCGCCTCGCGCCGCCGCGGCGGCGCGCATTCGCCGGTCCATGCCGGTTTCATGCAGGTCCACAAGCTGCTGCGGCAACGCGCCGAAGCCGTCGATGGCGAGGCCGCCTTCATCCGGGAAGTGGATGAAGACGGCGAGGTGGACGAGTCGCTGGCGCCGCCGTGGGATGGGGCTTCCGATGCCTTGCTGTTCGCCGCCATGGCGCGGGGGG
>NZ_CYTY01000033.1:76936-78793 GCF_001298995.1 Achromobacter sp. 2789STDY5608615 | reverse complement strand
CCCCTGCTGATCGACCCCGGGCTTGGCCCACAGGGCGTACAGCGGCGGCGGGGGCTGCATCGGCCGGACATTGATGCAGGCGCTCAAGCCGAGGCACAGCAACGCCGCCAGCGGGCGCAACAGGCGCGCGCGATCACTCGCGGCGCCGCGCCGGCCGGCGGCCAACGGCGTGGCGCGCCCGGCGTTCAGTGTTGGTGTAGGTGTAGGCATGGACAAGCGGCGTTATTCGGACCCAATTCTATATAGCGCCGCCAGGCAATGCCATTCGGGTCAAAAAAAGAAAATAATCTCCTCGGCCTGCATCCAATAACGGCTCTCGCGTGTAGTACCTGCAACGGCGCACATTCCGTGCGCCGTACCCGCAGATTCCTCTTCCGCAGGAGACCGCTCATGACGACTCGCCCCTTCCCCGCCACCGGCCATTTCGCTGCCGCCCTGCTGGCCGCTTGCGGCCTGCTGCAAGCCGCCCCGGCCATGGCGGCATCGCAAGACGCCCTGCCCGCCGCCGTCCAGGTACCCGCCGGCCACAAAGTGGCCTGGGAAACCGTGGGCACGGGCGACATCACTTATGAATGCCGCGCCAAGGCCGACGCCAAGGACCAGCTGGAATGGGTGTTCGCCGGCCCGAAGGCGGTCCTGAAGGACCGCCAGGGCAAGCAGGTCGGCACCTACTACGGCCCGCCCGCCACCTGGGAGGCCGCGGACGGCTCCAAGCTGACCGGTACGCAAGTCGCCGTGGCGCCGGCCGGCGCGGGCAACCTGCCCTATCAATTGGTCAAGGCCAATCCCGCCGTGGGCGCCGGCGCCCTGACTGGCGTCGCCTACATCCAGCGCACGGCGCTCAAGGGCGGCGTGGCGCCCCAGACGCCGTGCACCACGGCCGGCCAGCGCAGTCGGGTGTCCTACCAGGCCGACTACCTCTTCTGGAAGGCGGACTGACACCCAGCGGGCGGCGGCGGGAGTCCGGTAACATGCCTGCATCCGCCGCCGCCCGGCCCTTGCCCGGGTCCACGCCCACCGCCACTGCCCCCGCCTGCATGCCGAACCGACCTGTTCCGGATTTCGATTACGAAGCGGCCCTCGCGCAGTGCGCCGCGGGGCGCCGCACGGCGCTGGAAGCGCTGTATCGCCAAGAAGGGCCGCGGTTGCTGGGCGTGGCCCAGCGCATCGTGCGCGACCGCGCCCGGGCCGAGGACATCGTGCACGACGCCTTCGTCAATATCTGGAACCGGGCTGACAGCTTCGACGCCGCGCGCGGCTCGGCCCGCGGCTGGCTCTATCGCGTGGCCCGCAACCTGGCGCTGAACGCCGTGCGGGACGAGCGCCACGAAACCGCGGTGGACGACGATACCGCCGCCGCGCTGGATGCTCGCGACGCGATCGACGCCTGGCATGACACCCGCGACGCTTTCGACTGGCGCGACAGCGCCGGCCGTATCGGCCCCTGCCTGGAACAACTGGAGCCCGTGCGCCGCAACTGCGTGCTGCATGCCTACGTCGAAGGCCTGTCGCACAGCGAAATCGCACAGCGCCTGGGCGCGCCGCTGGGCACCGTCAAAGCCTGGATCAAGCGCAGCCTGAAAGCGCTGAAGGAATGCCTGGCATGAGCGCCTTGCCTGACACCCCCGACGGCCTGGACGAATTGGCCGGCGAATACGTGCTGGGCACCTTGCCCGGCGCGCGCCGCCGCGACGTCGAGGCCCGGCTGCCGCACGATGCCGCGCTGCGCGCCGCCGTCGACCGCTGGGAAGAGCGCCTGCTGCCACTGACGGATCTGGCCGCGCCGGTCGAGCCGTCGCCCGGGCTGTGGCCGCGCATCGAGACAACGCTGTATCGCCAACACGCTGCCCGCCAGGC
>NZ_CYTY01000033.1:6976-76709 GCF_001298995.1 Achromobacter sp. 2789STDY5608615 | reverse complement strand
TGGAGTTCTGGACCAAGGCCGACAGCTGGGCCGGCCCGGTGTCGCTGGGCCTGGTCAAGCCGGGCGAACCCGTGCGCATCCCGCTGGACAAGCTGCCCCCCGCTGGAACCCAACCAGTTGTTTGAATTGACGCTGGAGCCGGCCACCGGCTCGCCCATCGGCAAACCGACCGGCCCGATCCAGTTCATCGGCCGAGCGGTAAAGGTGATGTAATTCCGGCGCTATCGTACCGGCGGACTGACCTCTTGCGGAACGGACCGCGCTTGACCTTCGAATCCGCGGTGCAGTTTCAGGGTTTTCCTGTGTATTTGGTGGCCATGCGCTTTGATAGGCTGACCGTGCGTTACACACGATAGAGGGGTATGCCATGGCAACCCGCGTCAAGCTCCTGTACTTCAAACCCACAAGCGTTCGTGCGCGCCTCTGGCCCGTTGGCATCGCCCTGAAATGGACGCTTGGCCTGATACCACCGCCGCAGTCCGTCACCATGGGCCAGGTCCAATACGGGATGATCAGGCAATCAGAATTCACGTTCTGGGTCTTCGCCCTCCGAGTCGCACTCATGGGTGAAGCGATCATTGTGACCAGGAACGGACAGTGGGATCCCGCAGGCACCGTCGACAGCTGCGGCGTTCATGCCTTCGGTCGAAACTTCGAGCTGCTGCCTGCCCCCACAGAGGCCAATGCGCCGTTGGGCAAAGCAGACGTGCTCAAGAGTTGAGAAAGACTGTTCGAGCCATGCGAGCCTGCTCCATTTCGCCGGAGGCTTTATCCACGGCGCCGGCAGCATGTCGGATCAGTATGCGGGCGAGACGCCAACGAGAAATCCCCCAAAAGTCCCCCGCTTGCGACGGCTGACCCACGGGTAATCCCGTAAGTCATTGAAATAACGCGAAGTAATGAAAGGGCATAAGGAAATCCCGATTAGGGAATTTGCTTATGCCCTTTAATTATTTGCCGAGCGCATACTCGATACGCAAGAATTCGTCCTTGGCATAAAGCAAGACAGATGGAACTTCGTCAACTCGAGGCCTTCGCGGCCGTCATGTCCACGGGCAGCGTCACCGCTGCCGGGCGTCTGCTTGGCCGCTCGCAACCCGCGATCAGCCGCCTGCTGCAGGAACTGGAGGCCGAGATCGGCTATGCCCTGTTCGCCCGCAGCGGGCCGCGCGTGACGCCGACCGAGCAGGGCTTCCTGCTCTACGACGACGTCGAACGCGCCTTGTCCAGCCTGCGCCAGATCCGCGACCGGGCCGAGGAAATCGCCCGCGGCCAGACCC
Source organism: Achromobacter sp. 2789STDY5608615 (assembly GCF_001298995.1). Lineage (NCBI taxonomy): Bacteria > Pseudomonadati > Pseudomonadota > Betaproteobacteria > Burkholderiales > Alcaligenaceae > Achromobacter > Achromobacter sp. 2789STDY5608615. Next base: position 75,429 of record NZ_CYTY01000033.1, on the reverse strand, counting down.
AGCCGCTGCTGCTGGCGGCCACCTCGGCGCTGGCCGCCGGGCTGGTGCCGGACGCGCTCAAGCGCATCGAGCCGCACGCCAACCTCGCCCCCCGCATCGAATTGCGCAGCGCCTCGCCCGAGCGCGTGGTGCACGCCGTCCTGAGCGGCGCGGCGCAACTGGGCGCGACCAGCCTGCCGCTGGAGCATCGCGGCCTGACCGTGCACTGGATCGGCCAGGCGCCCTGTGTGGTGGCGCTGCCCGAAAACGATCCGGCCGCGCGCCATGAGGTGGTGCCAGTGGCCGAGCTGGCCGGGCGCCGCGTCATCACCATGGCCAATCCCTACCGTCTGCGCCGCCGGCTGGACGCGGCGCTGGGCCATGCCGCCGGCGCCATCGAAACCAATTCGTCCGTCAACGCCCTGGCCGCCGTGCGCGCCGGCCTGGGCGTGTCGGTGCTGGAACCCATTACCGCCTACGGCGCGCCGATGGCGGGCGTGGCGATCCGCCCGATCGACCTGGACATTCCCTTTTTCTTCGGGGTCATCACCTCGCAGTCGCAGCCCCTGACGCCGGCCTGCCAGGCCATGGCCGATGCCCTGGCGCAGGCCGCCGCGCAGCTGCTGCCCGGCTTCGTGCTGCACGACGCCTGCCAGCACGGCGCGCTGCTGCAGTCGATCTACGGCGATGACGCCCCTCTTACGGATACGCCCGCATGAACCAACCCCTCGCTCCCGCCCCGCAAGGCCTGGCCGCGCTGGAAGCGCGCCTGCGCCAGGATTTGTCCTGGCTGGAAATCCCCGCCAAGCCCTGGGTCACGCCGCGCCTGGTCGACGGCCAGCCGGTGCTGGACGTGGCCATCATCGGCGGCGGCATGGCCGGTCTGGCCGCGGCGGCCTCGCTGACGCACCTGGGCATCATCGCGCCGATCTTCGACCAGTCGCCCGAAGGCTATGAAGGCCCGTGGGCCACCACCGCGCGCATGGAAACCCTGCGCTCGCCCAAGCAGTTGACGGGTCCGGCGCTGGGCCTGCCCGCCCTGACCTTCCGCGCCTGGTTCGAGGCGCAGTTCGGCGGCGAAGCCTGGGACGCGCTGGACAAGATCCCGCGCCTGCAGTGGATGGACTACCTGCGCTGGTACCGCCGCGTGCTGAACCTGGACGTGCGCAACCAGCACCGCGTGCTGGCCGTGCTGCCGCGCGCCGACCAGCTGGTGCAGCTGGACATCGAATCGCCCGCCGGCCGCCAGACCGTGCTGGCGCGCCGCGTGGTGCTGGCCACCGGCCGCGACGGCCTGGGCGGCGCCTACGTACCGGACTTCGCGCGCAAGCTGCCGCGCAACCGCTGGGCCCACTCGTCGGACGTGCTGGACTACGCCACCCTGGCCGGCAAGCGCGTCGGCGTGGTGGGCGCGGGCGCGTCGGCCATGGACAGCGCCGCCACCGCCCTGGAAGCGGGCGCGGCCAGCGTCGACCTGCTGATCCGCCGCAACGACATCCCGCGCATCAACAAGGGCAAGGGCGCCGGCAACCCCGGCCTGACCCACGGCCACCTGAACCTGCCCGACGACTGGAAGTGGAAGATCCGCCACTACATCAACGCCGCCCAGGTGCCGCCGCCGCGCGGCAGCACGCTGCGCGTGTCGCGCCACCCGAACGCCCGCTTCAACCTGGGCTGTGGCGTGCAGGACCTGGCGCTGGTGGATGACGCAATCCGCGTCACCACGCCCAAGGGCGTCTTCACGCTGGACTTCCTGGTGTTCTCGACCGGCTTCCGCATCGACTGGACCGTGCGTCCGGAATTCGCCGCGCTGGCGCCGCACGTGCGCGCCTGGGGCGACCGCTACACCCCCGCCGCTGGCGAGCAAGACCAGGAACTGCATGACTCGCCCGACCTGGGCGCGGCCTTCGAGCTGCAGGAAAAAACCCCGGGCGCCTGTCCCGGCCTGGACCGGGTGCACTGCTTCTCGTACCCGGCCGCGCTGACGCACGGCACCGTGTCGGGCGACATCCCGGCCATCAGCGAAGGCGCCAAGCGCCTGGCGCAAGGCATCGCCGGCCTGTTCTACCGCGAGGACGTGGCGACGCACTACGCCAACATGGAAGCGTTCGCGGAACCCGAGGTGTTCGGCGACGAATGGACGCCGGCCCCGGCGCCCGGCGCGGCCCGGCAAGCGGAGACCGCGCAATGACCGGCTGGCTGCTCCGCCGCGTGGCGCAAGCCGCGGTGGTCGTGTTCCTGATGACGCTGATCGTCTTCGTCGGGCTGCACGCCATCGGCAACCCCGTCGACATCCTGATCGGCCAGGACGTCGACCAGGTCGACCGCGCCCGCATCATCGCCGAACTGGGGCTGGACAAGCCCCTGTGGCAACAGTACCTGGGCTTTCTGAACGGGGCGCTGCACGGCAACCTGGGCAACAGCTTCGTCTACAACATCCCCGCCGTCGAACTGGTGATCCAGCGCCTGCCGGCGACCCTCGAACTGGCCATCGCCGCGCTGCTGCTGGCGGTGATCATCGGGCTGCCGCTGGGCCTGCTGGCCGGGCTGTATCCCGACAGCCGCTTCTCCAAGCTGGTGATGGCGGGCAGCATCGTCGGCTTTTCGCTGCCGACCTTCTGGGTCGCGCTGATGCTGATCATGACCTTCAGCGTGTCGCTGGGCTGGCTGCCGGCCAGCGGCCGCGGCCAGACGGTGGAATTCCTGGGCTTCCAGTGGTCGTGGCTGACGGCCGACGGCTGGCGCCACCTGATCCTGCCGGCGCTGAACCTGTCGCTGTTCAAGATCTCGCTGGTGATCCGCCTGACCCGCGCCGGCGTGCGCGACGTGATGCCGCTGGACTTCGTCAAGTTCGCCCGCGCCAAGGGCCTGTCGCCGTTCCGGGTGGTCTGTGTGCACGTGCTGCGCAACACCATGATCCCGCTGGTGACGGTGCTGGGCCTGGAGCTGGGCTCGACCATCGCCTTCGCCGTCATCACCGAAAGCATCTTCGCCTGGCCCGGCGCCGGCAAGCTGATCCTGGACAGCCTGAACGCGCTGGACCGCCCGGTGATCGTGGCCTACCTGATCGTGGTGGTGTGCCTGTTCGTGACGCTCAACCTGATCGTCGACATCCTGTACAAAGTGCTGGACCCGCGGGTGCGGCTGGAGGCCTCGGCATGAGCGCTCCGAACACTCCCCAGGCAAATGCCATGCAAACCGCCGCCCCTGCGCTCAAGCGCGAATCGCCCTGGCGCCGCAACCTGCTGGAATTCCTGTCGTCCAAGACGGCGGTGTTCGGGCTGGTGATCGCCACCCTGCTGATCCTGGCCGCCATCCTGGCGCCGTGGATCTCGCCGCAGAACCCCTACGACCTGCTGCAGATCGACGTGCTGGACGCGCGCCTGGCGCCGGGCACGATGAACGGCCTGAACACCTTCCACTACTGGCTCGGCACCGACGGCCAGGGCCGCGACCTGCTGTCGGGCATCCTGTACGGCCTGCGCATCAGCCTGATGGTGGGCGTGGGCTCGGCGCTGATCGCCGGCATCATCGGCACGCTGCTGGGCCTGCTGGCGGCGTATGCCGGCGGCAAGGTCGATGCGCTGATCATGCGGCTGGTCGACCTGATCCTGTCGTTCCCGTCGATTCTGGTGGCCATGATGATCCTGGCTTACCTGGGCAAGGGCGTGGGCAACGTGGTGCTGACGCTGGTGATCCTGGAATGGGCCTACTACGCCCGCACCGCGCGCGGCCAGGCCCTGGTCGAGCGTCGCCGCGAGTACGTCGAGGCGGCGCGCTGCCTGGACATCCCCAACTGGCGGATCATGCTCAAGCACATCCTGCCCAACTGCCTGCCGCCGCTGATCGTCATCGGCACCCTGCAGATCGCGCGCGCCATCACGCTCGAAGCCACGCTGAGCTTCCTGGGCCTGGGCGTGCCCGTGACCGAACCGTCGCTGGGGCTGCTGATCTCCAACGGCTTCCAATACATGCTGTCCGGCGAATACTGGATCAGTTTCTACCCCGGCATCGCGCTGCTGGTCACCATCGTCGCCATCAACCTGGTGGGCGACCGCCTGCGCGACGTGCTGAACCCGAGGACCCACAAATGAGCGCCGCCCGTCCCGTCGCGGCGCCGGCCGCCGCCAACGTGCCGACCCTGGAAGTGCGCAACCTGCGCACCCACTTCTTCACCCGCGCCGGCACCCTGCCCGCCGTGGACGACGTGTCCTTCACGCTGGAGCGCGGCAAGATCCTGGGCCTGGTCGGCGAGTCCGGCTCGGGCAAATCCGTCACCGGCTTTTCGATCATGGGCCTGGTGGACGCCCCCGGCCGCGTGGTCGGCGGCCAGGTGCTGTTCCAGGGCCGCGACCTGACCCAGCTGGCCCCGCGCGAGCTGCGCAAGCTGCAGGGCAACCGCATCGCCATGATCTTCCAGGATCCGATGATGACGTTGAACCCGGTGCTGCGGGTCGACGTGCAGATGATCGAAACGGTGCGCGCCCACAACAACATGAGCAAGTCGCAGGCGCGCGAGCTGGCCCGCGACACGCTCGGCATGATGGGCATTCCCAGCCCGGAAGAACGGCTGCTGGCGTATCCGCACCAGTTGTCCGGCGGCATGCGCCAGCGCGTGGCGATCGCCATCGCCATGCTGCACCGGCCCGACCTCATCATCGCCGACGAGCCGACCACGGCGCTGGACGTCACCATCCAGGCGCAGATCCTGTCCGAAGTGCAGAAGCTGGCGCAGCAACACGGCACCAGCCTCATCTGGATCACCCACGACCTGTCGGTGGTGGCGGGCCTGGCCGACGACGTGGCGGTGATGTACGCCGGCCGCATCGTCGAACACGGCAAGGTCGACGACGTGCTCGATCGTCCGCAGCATCCCTACACGGTGGGCCTGATCGACAGCCTGCCCAGCAACAACCAGCGCGGCCAACGCCTGCGCCAGATTCCCGGCATGACACCCAACCTGCTCACCCTGCCCGCCGGCTGTGCCTTCGCGGCGCGCTGTTCGCGCGCCACGGCGCAATGCGGCCAGCAGCCCGCCATCACCGACGTGCTGCCCGGCCATCAGGTGCGCTGCTTTCATCCGTCGCGCCAACTGGGCGAGGTGACGGCATGAGCCAGACGACGATTCCGGACACCCGCGACGGCGCCAACGCGGCGCCGCCTTCGGGCATTGCAACCGGCGATGGCGCGCACGCCGCTGCCCATCCCGCCGCGCTCGACGCCGGGGCCGGAGACGCCGCCGCGCGCACGGCCGGCAACGCCACCCCGCTCATCGACCTGCGCCAGGTCAGCAAGCGCTTTGGCGAACGCCCCGTCGGCGCCGCCAGCCGCGCCTTGCAGCGCCTGGGCCTGTCCAAGCCGCCCGCCATCACCCGCGCCGTCGATCATGTGGACCTGGTGGTGCGCCCCGGCGAAGTGGTCGGCCTGGTCGGCGAGTCCGGCTGCGGCAAGTCCACGCTGGGCCGCATCGCGGCCGGCCTGCTGACGCCGTCCGGCGGCGAGGTGCTGATCAACGGCCTGCGCCCCGCCGACATGACGCCGGCCCAGGCCCACGCCGCGCGCCTGAAGGTGCAGATGATCTTCCAGGACCCGTACGCCAGCCTGAACCCGCGCCTGCGCGTGGACGAGATCGTCGGCGAGGCCGCGCGCATCCACGGCCTGGTCGGCAACGGCGACTTCGACGACTACGTCAGCGCCCAGCTGCAACGCGCCGGCCTCGACCCGGCCCTGCGCCAGCGCTATCCGCACCAGTTCAGCGGCGGCCAGCGCCAGCGCATCGGCATCGCCCGCGCCCTGGCGGTGCAGCCGTCGATGCTGGTGTGCGACGAGGCCGTGGCCGCGCTGGACGTGTCGATCCAGGCGCAGATCCTGAATCTGTTCATGGACCTGCGCGAACAGCTCAACCTGACGTACCTGTTCATCAGCCACGACCTGGGCGTGGTCGAGCACCTGTCGGACCGCGTGGTCATCATGTACCTGGGCCGCGTGGTCGAGACGGCGCCGGTGGACGAGGTCTTCCGCCGCCCCAACCATCCGTACACCCAGGCGCTGCTGGCCGAGATCCCCAACCTGAAATCGCGCCACAAGACCTTCACCGCCATCAAGGGAGAGATTCCCAGCCCGCTGAACCCGCCCGGCGGCTGCCACTTCCACCCGCGCTGTCCGCATGCGATGGCGCGCTGCAAAACCGAGGTTCCCACCCTGAAGGGAATCGCCATCAACCACCTGAGCGCCTGTCACCTGAACGACATGGCCTGAAAGAAGTTCCCCCTCACCAAGGACCCCGAACATGAAACGCCTGATTCTCTCGACCCTGACCGCCGCCATCCTGGGCGCGTCCGCCGCGGCCTCGGCCGACAACCTGTCGATCGGCTTTGCCGATCCGCTGTCCTCGCTCGACCCGCAACTGAACAACCACGCCGGCGACCGCTCGGTGGCCCTGCACTTCTGGGACCTGCTGATCGAGAACAAGTGGAACAAGCTGCAACCCGGCCTGGCCGTGAGCTGGAAACCGCTGGACAGCACCACCTGGGAATTCAAGCTGCGCGAAGGCGTCAAGTGGCAGGACGGCACGCCGTTCACCGCCGACGACCTGATCTACTCGTACACCCGCGCCCGCGCCGTGCCCGGCAGCGTGGCCACCTACGCCGGCTACCTGCGCACCATCGACACGATGACCGCCAAGGACCCGCTGACCCTGATCGTCAAGACCAAGGCCCCCAACCCCGACCTGCCGCTGAACCTGGCGTCGGTGCACGTGGTCAGCAAGCACGTCGGCGAGAAGTCCACCACCGAAGACTACAACTCGGGCAAGGCCATGGTCGGCACCGGCCCCTACAAGTTCGTGTCCTACACCCCCGGCGACCGCGTCATCATGGAACGCAATGACGGCTACTGGGGCGAGAAGGCCACCTGGGACAAGGTCAACTACCGCTACATCAACAACGCCGCCGCCCGCACCGCCGCGCTGCTGGCCGGCGACGTCGACGTGATCGACAAGGTCTCGGTGTCCGACCTGGCCAAGCTGCAGAAGGCCGCCAACATCTCGGTCTACCCGTACGACGGCCTGCGCGTCATGATCCTGCAGCCCAGCTTCAACCCCGCGCCCAACCAGTACATCACCGACAACAACGGCAAGCCGCTGGACAAGAACCCGCTGCTGGACGTGCGCGTGCGCCAGGCGCTGAACCTGGCGATCAACCGCAAGGCCATCGCCGACCGCATCCTGCAGGGCGCCGCCACCGAAGCCAACCAGTGGATGCCCAAGGGCACCTTCGGCTACAACCCCGACGTCAAGGACATCCCCAATGACGTCGAAAAGGCCAAGAAGCTGCTGGCCGAAGCCGGTTTCCCCGACGGCTTCAAGCTGACCATGCACGTGCCCAACGACCGCTACCCGCAAGGCCCGGAAACGGCCCAGGCGGTGGCGCAGTTCTGGACCCGCATCGGCGTCAAGACGCAAGTGGAAGTAGTGCCGTGGGCCGTGTACTCGGGCCGCGCCAACAAGAACGAATTCGCGGTCAGCATGCCGGCCTGGGGCAACGGCACGGGCGAAGCCAGCTACGCGCTGGTCAACATCCTGGCCACCGTCGACGCCAAGAAGGGCCTGGGCGCCTCCAACTGGGGCCACTACAGCAACGCCAAGGTCGACGCCGCGCTGGACCAGTCCACCTCGGAATTCGACGTGCCCAAGCGTGAAGCCATCCTGCGCGACTCGGTCAAGATCGTGTCCGATGACGTCGGCATCATTCCGCTGTACCACTACAAGAACATCTGGGCCACCAAGAAGGGCCTGAAGGTCACCCCGATGACCAGCGACCGCACCGCCGCCATGATGGTCACCAAGGACTCGGGCAAGTAAGGGGCGCATCATGGTTCCTACCCTGAGCATCCAACCCGCCGACGCGCTCATCGACGTGCCCCGCCAGATCCGGGTGGAGCACGTCGCGCCCGGCCAGACGGTGGAGATCACCGCCCTCACCCGCCGCAACGGCGTGCTCTGGCAGAGCCAGGCCGCCTTCGTCGCGGGCGAGGACGGCGTGGTCGACCTGAGCCGCGACGCGCCCGTCTCGGGCGACTACGGCGGCGTCTCGCCCATGGGCCTGATCTGGTCGCAGTCGCCCGTGGACTCGCCCAGCCGCGAGCACTTCAACCACCCGGTCACCGAGGCGCTGGTCACCGAAGTCGTGGCGCGCGCCGCCGGCGCGCAGAGCATCGCCCGCTTCACCCAGCGCCTGGCGGCCGACGGCGTCACCCGCCAGGAAGTGCGCGAGGAAGGCCTGGTCGGCACGCTCTACCTGCCGCCCGGCGCCACGCCCGGCTCGCATCCCGCCGTGCTGATCCTGAACGGCTCGGGCGGCGGCATCAACGAACCGCGCGCCGCGCTGTACGCGTCGCGCGGCTACGCCGCCTTCGCCCTGGCCTACTTCAAGGCGCCGGGCCTGTCGAACTACATCTCCAACACGCCGCTGGAGTACTTCCAGACCGGCCTGCGCTGGCTGCGCAAGAAGGTCCAGCCCAAGCACGACTTCGTCGCCATCAGCGGCCAGTCGCGCGGCGGCGAACTGGTGCTGCTGCTGGGCGCCACCTTCCCCGCGGAAGTGTCGGCGGTCGTGGCCTACGTGCCCGGCGCCGTGGTCCACAGCGGCCAGAACGCCTGCGACCCCAAGATCGGCCGCGAAGGCCCGACCTGGCTGCTGGGCGGCAAGCCCCTGCCGCACGTCTGGGAAAACAACCGCACCGCCACCTGGGCGCCGTTCGACGAAGGCCCCTCGCCGCATCGTCATGAAAAGGCCATCCTCACCGCGCTGCAGGACCCCGACGCCGTGGCCCGCGCCCGCATCAAGGTCGAGGACATCCAGGGTCCGGTAATGCTGCTATCCGCCACCGACGACGGCTCGTGGCCGTCCAGCCTGTATTCGAAGATGGTGCAGGACAAGCTGGCCGAGGTGCGGCATCCGTATCCCGTCCAATGGCTGGACTACGAGAACGGCGGCCACTCGATCCTGTTCCCCTACGTGCCCACCACGCAGCTGGTCTACGCCCACCCCGTGTCCGGCAAGATCAGCACCAGCGGCGGCAACCCCAAGGACAATGCGCGCGCCGACCAGGAGTCCTGGGAAGGCGTGCTGAAGTTCCTGGACGCCGCGGTCAAGGCGCGCGGCCAGGCCGCGCCGTCCGCGGATCGCGCCCAGGCCGGCGCGGCCGCCACGCCCGGCAACGCCGGTTGAACGACATCCAAGGAGACTTTCCCAATGGCACAAGCACCCATCGTCTATGACGCCGCCCGCGACCTGGTGGACCAGCTCGTCGGCCTGAAGGCCGACAGCGCCGCCTACGCCGTGCGCCACCAGCGCGACAAGGTCGCCGCCGCCACCCAGGGCAGCTACGACGCCCTGTTCGACCCGGCCCTGCCCGGCCTGACGCTGGCCGAGCGCCTGCTGGTCGCGCTGTACGCCGCGCGCCTGACGCCGTCGCCGGCGCTGGCCGCGCACTACCGCCAGCGCCTGGTCGAGGCCGGCACCAGCGCCGCCGACATCCAGGTGGCCGAGTCCGGCAAGCCGGCGGACGCCGCCGACCCGCGCCTGGCCGCGATCCTGGAATTCACCCGCAAGCTGATCGAAAAGCCCGTCGAAGGCGACGAGGCCGCGCTCAAGACCCTGCCGGCCGCCGGCGTCTCCACGCCTGCCGTGGTCACGCTGTCGCAACTGGTGGCGTTCCTGTCGTACCAGGTGCGCCTGGTCGCCGGCCTGCAGGCCATGCAGGCGCTGGCAGCCAAGCCCGCCGCGGCCGGCACCCCGCCCGCGCCCTTCCCGGCCAACACCGCCGCCACCGAACCCGGCGCCGTCATCAAGGCGCACGGCTTCACCAACGAAGTGCTGGAGTGGAAGGCGTGGCTGGACGTGGTCCAGGTCGACAGCGCCACGCCCGAACAGATCGCGGTCCTGGAAGAAAGCCACCCCAAGGCCAAGGTCTCGGATTACTACCTGTTCCTGGTGCACCAGCCCGAGATCCTGCGCCAGCGCTCCACCGCGTTCAACGCCATCATGTACGCGCCCGGCGGCCTGTCGCGCGCCGAGCGTGAACTGGGCGCGACCGTGGTGTCGCGCGTCAACGGCTGCGTCTACTGCGCCTCGGTGCACGCGCAGCGCTTCGAGCAACTGGCCAAGCGCAATGACGTGATCGCGCAGGTGTTCGAAGACCCGGCCACCGCCGGCACCACCGCGCGCGAACTGGCGATCGGCAAGTTCTCGATCCAGATCACCGACGCGCCGGCCTCGGTGGATGCGGCCAGCATCCAAGCGTTGAAGGACGTGGGCCTGAGCGACGGCGAAGTGCTGGACCTGCTGCATTCGGACGCGATCTTCGCGTGGGCCAACCGGTTGATGTTGAACCTGGGCGAGCCGGTGGTCGTGCAGGTCTGACGATCGCGCGCGAACCGCGCCGAGTCGTACCTGGACAGGCCGCGTTTTCGCGGCCTGTTTGCTTTTCGGCTCGCGGTTGACGCCCTTCTGCGCAGGCGGCTGACGACGCAGCGGCGTGCCGGCTGAACCGCGCACCCCCCTACTTCTGCCGCGCCTCCACCCGCTGCGCCAGCAGGTCGTAGAACAGCCGCGCCACCGGATTCAAGGTCTTGCCGCGCGGATGGATCAGCCCGATCGTGCGGCTCACGGCGGGGTTGCGCAGCGGCACGCTGACCAGCGTGCCATGGTCCTCATCCGGCATCGCCAGGCGCGGCACTACGCCCACGCCCAGGCCCGCCTCCACCATGCTGACCAGCGCCGGCACGTGCTGCACCTCGCAGAAATGGCGCGGCCGGCTGCCGCTGTGCACCAGCGCCTGGTCCATCAGGAAACGATTGCCGCTGCCCTGCGCCAGGGTAATGTACGGATGCGCCTCCAGATCGGCCCAATCCACCGACTTGCGTTTGGCCAGCGGATGCTTGCGGCTCACCGCCGCCACGAACGGCTCTTCCAGCAGCGGCTTGAACTCGATTTCCGCATCATTGGCGCCGATGTAGGTCAGCCCGAAGTCCGCGTCGCCGCGCGCCACCGCCGTCAGCACCTGCGAGGACGACTCGTCGATGATGCGGATGCGGATGCGCGGATAGCTGGCGTGGTATTCGCGGATCACATCCGGCAGGAAATACGCCACCGCCGACGGCACGCAGGCAATCGTCACCATGCCCGACAGCCGCTCGGCCACGTCGCGGATGCCGACCAGCGCGCTCTCCAGCTCATTCAGCACGCTGCGGGCGCGCGGCACAAAGCCGCGGCCGATGGTGGTCAGCTCGACCTTGCGCGTGGTGCGCGTCATCAGCTGCACCCCCAGCGCCGCCTCCAGCTTGTCCACGCGGCGCGACAGCGCCGACTGCGACAGGTGCAGCGCCTCGGACGCCGCGCGAAAACTGCCCAGGTCGGCCACCGCCAGAAAGGCGCGCAAATCGGCAAGGTCGAAATTCATGCGTTTTCATCAAGAATTGAACGAATTTTTGCACTTTACTCGATTCCGGGCGCGGGGCACGATGTCTCCCAGCCGCAACCAATAGCGGCCTGAACAGGAGACCCGCCCATGAAGCCGTTACGGAGAGCCTGCCTGCGCACCGCGCTGGCGCTGGCCGCCGCCCCCTTGTTGTCGTCCGCCCCCTTCTCGGCCCACGCCGACACTTGGCCGCAACGCCCCATCCGCCTGCTGGTGCCCTACGGCCCGGGCGGCAGTTCCGACGTGGTGGCGCGCGCCGTCGCGGTGGAAATGTCGCGCGACCTGGGCCAGCAGGTCATCGTCGAGAACAAGGGCGGCGGCCAGGGCAGCATCGCCACGGTGGAAGCGGCGCGCGCCCGGCCCGATGGCTACACGCTGATCCTGGGCCACGTCGGCACCCTGGCGGTGAACCCGACCATGATGCCCAACCTGTCGTATAACCCGCGCCGCGACTTCGCCCCGATCATCCTGCTGGCCAAGCTGCCCATGGTGTTCGCCGTGGGCGCCAAGGTGCCGGCCGCCACCCTGCCCGAATTCGTGGCGCTGGCGCGCGCCAGGCCCGGCGTCCTGAACTACGGCTCGGCCGGCAACGGCAGCGCCGGCCACCTGGCCTTCGAAATGCTCAAGACCGCCGCCGCCATCGACGTGGTGCACGTGCCGTACAAGGGCACCGGCGCCCAGGTCACCGACCTGCTGGCCGGCAACATCGACGCCGCCGCGGCCGGCATCCCCGGCCTGCTGCCGCATGCGCAGGCCGGCAAGATCAAGATCGTCGCCGTCGGCTCGGCCCAGCGCCTGCCAATCCTGCCGGACGTGCCCACCGTGGCCGAGCAGGGCTACCCCGGCTTCGAAAGCTCGCAATGGTTCGGCCTGCTGGCCCCGGCCGGCACGTCGCAGGAAGCGATCTCGCGCCTGCAGGCCGCCGCCCAGCGCGCCCTGCAGACCGACGCCGTGCGCCAGCGCCTGGCCCATGACGCCGCCGAGCCTTCCGGCGCCGGCCCGGCCGAATTCGCCGCCTTCATCGACGCCGAAGAGCGCCGCTGGAGCCAGGTGGTGAAAGACGCCCGTCTTTCCGCCGAATAAGCCCCCTCTTTTTTCACACAAGGATTGCTGATCATGGCCGCCACTGCTGGCTCCCCCTCCCTCGTCCCGGAAACCGAACTGCGCGCTTGGCGTGCGCGCCTTCGAAGGCCTGGGCCTGCCGCGCCAGGACGCCGTCGACGTGGTCGACATCCTGGTGCTGGCCGATCTGTTCGGCCTGTCCACCCACGGCCTGTCGCGCATCGAATCGTATGGCGAGCGCCTGCAGGTCGGCGGCATCAACCGCCAGGCCCGCATCCGCGTGGACAGCCCTGCCCCCGCGCTGCGCCTGGTCGATGGCGACAACGGCGTCGGCCCGCTGGTCGGCATGCACGCGCTGCGCGCCGCCATGCAGGCTGCCAGCGAATGCGGCGTGGGCCTGGCGTTCGCCCGCCAGAGCAACCATTTCGGCCCGATCTCGCCCTACGGCCTGATCGCCGCCGAGGCCGGCTACGCCAGCATCATCGGCAGCAACGCCACCACCACCATCGCCCCCTGGGGCGGCACCGACGCGCGCGTCGGCAACAGCCCCATCGGCTTTGCCGTGCCGAACCCGGACGGCGCCCACTTCCTGCTCGACATGGCCATGAGCGTGGTCGCCCGCGCCAAGATCCGCAACGCCCTGAAGGCCGGCCAGGCCATCCCCGACACCTGGGCCACCGACGCCCAGGGCCAACCGACCACCGATCCCAGACAAGCGCTGGACGGCTTCCTGCTGCCGATCGGCGGCCACAAGGGCTACGGCCTGGCGCTGATGGTGGACCTGTTCGCCGGCCTGCTGTCCAACGCCGCCTACCTCACCCACGTCAAATCCTGGGTCGACGCGCCCGACGAACCGCAAAACCTGGGCCACTTCTTCCTGCTGATCGACACTCGCCGCCTGGGCTCGACCCAATGGCTGGCCGAACGCATGAACGACTTCGCCGCCATCCTGCACGCCAGCCCGGCCGCCGACCCGGCCCGCCCCGTGATCCAGCCCGGCGAGATCGAACTGGCAAAGCTGGCGCGCCAGCGCGCCCACGGCATCGAAGTGGCCGCGGACGTCCTGGCCCTGCTGCGCCAACACGCCGGCCAGGGCTGAGCCAGCATCCCGGAGGAGACCGACAACATGAAGAACATCGCCCGACTCACCCTGGTCCTGGCGGCGACCCTGGCCGCGCCGCTGGCCCGCGCCGCCGACTACCCCAGCCAGCCGATCCGCCTGATCGTGCCGTACGTGGCCGGCGGCGCGGCCGACATCACCGCGCGCGTGGTCGCGGCCCGCATGGCCAAGACCCTGCAGGGCACCATCGTGGTCGAGAACAAGCCCGGCGCCAACGGCATGATCGGCACCGACTTCGTCGCCAAGGCCGCGCCCGACGGCTACACCCTGCTTCTGGACGCCAGCGGCCCGCTGGTGGTCAACCCGTCGCTGTACAAGAAAACGCCCTATGACCCGCTGAAGGATTTCGCCCCGATCAGCCAGATCACCAGCTACCAGTACGCGCTGGTGGTGCCGCGGCAATCGCCCGCGCGCAGCATCGACGACCTGCTCGCCGCCGCCCGCAAGAAACCCGGCGCGGTCACCTATGGCTCGGCCGGCCTGGGCGCCGGCGGCCACCTGGCCGGCGAACTGCTGGCCCTGCGCACCGGCACCCAACTGACGCACGTGCCCTACAAGGGCAACGCCCAGGCCCTGACCGACGTACTGGGCGGACAACTGTCGTTCACCTTCGACACCACCGTCACCGCCACCCCGCACATCCAGTCCGGCAAGCTGCGCGCCTATGCCGTCACCGGCCCGCGCCGCGCCTCCAGCCTGCCCGACCTGCCCACCATGCAGGAACTCGGCTACAAGGACTTCGTCATCACCCAGTTCCAGGGCCTGCTGGCGCCCGCCGGCACCGATCCGCGCATCATCGCCACCCTGCATGACGCCGTGGTCCAGGCGGTGAAAGACCCGGAAGTGGTGCGCAAGCTGGCCACCGAAGGCGGCAACGAAATCATCGCCGGCACGCCCGAGGAATTCACGCGCCAGCTGCGCGACGACCTGCAACGCTACCGCCAGCTGATCAGCGAAGCCCACATCACCGCGGAGTGACCCCATGTACCAGATCGACATCCTGATCCAGGGCTACCCGGGCCGCGCCGTCTGCCATGGCGGCCTGGGCTGGAGCACCAGCACCCTGCTGCGCTCGGACCGCCACAGGATCCTGGTGGACGTCGGCGCGTTCGGCGTGCGCCACCTGCTCGGCCGCCACCTGGACGCCTGCGGCGTCGCGCCGGCCGACATCACCGACGTCGTCCTCACGCACGCCCACTACGACCACGCCGTCAACTTCACGCTGTTCCCCAACGCCACCGTCTGGATCGGCGCGCGGGAACTCGAATGGGCCGCCGCGCAGCCACCGGGATTCAACCCGCTGCCCGAACTGTACGTGCGCGAACTAGACCAACTGGACCGCGTGCGCCGTATCGACGACGGCGACGCCTTCCTGCCCGGCATCACCGCCATCGCCGCGCCAGGCCATACCCCCGGGCATCTGCTGTTCTACGTCGATGACCCGCGCCAGCCCATCCTCTTCACCGGCGACGCCGCCAAGAACCGCGCCGAGCTGGTCTCGGGCCAGGTGGCCGACACCGCCGACGCCGACGCCAGCCACGCCAGCCTGGAACGCATCTGGGAATGGTGGCGCAAGCGGCCCGATACCCTGCTGGTGCCGGGACATGACTTGGGCATGAAGCTCGACGCCCATGGCGCGCCGGTCTACGTCGGCGAACGCCGCGCCGCGATCAATGCGTGGTTCGGGGACGATCTGGAGCCGCAACGGATCGACCTGTGCTGTGCGCCGGGTGCGGGGCGGTACAGCGTGTGAGTTGGCTGCCACCACCTTTGAATTTCCCACCGTCCTTTGCCATGACCACCATGACCGCGATTTCCAACACTACCGCCCGTTCGGACGCCCACGCGCATTCCGGCACCGCCAACATCCCCGCCGACATCATCCAGGCCTTCACCCCCACCGGCGTGCTGCGCGCCACCATCAACCTCGGCAACCCCATCCTGGCCACCCGCGACGGCAGCGGCGCGGCCGCCGGCGTCTCCGTCGACCTGGCCCGCGCCTTCGCGCAGCGGCTCGGCGTCGCCCTGGAACTCATCGTCCTGGACAGCGCCGGCAAGGCCGTCGACACCGTCAGCCAGGAAGCCGCCGACATCGGCTTCTTCGCCATCGACCCCAAGCGCGCCGCCGGCATCGCCTTCACCGACGCCTACGTCCTGATCGAAGGCGCCTACCTGGTGCGCAACGATTCGCCCCTGCGCGAGATCGCCGAGGTCGACGACCCGCGCCACCGCGTCACCGTCGGCCTGGGCAGCGCCTACGACCTTTACCTGACGCGCGAACTGCAACGCGCCGCCATCACCCGCGCCGCCACCTCGCCCACCGTGGTTGACACCTTCCTGCAGACCGGCACCGACGTCGCCGCCGGCGTGCGCCAGCAACTGGAAGCCGACGCCCTCCGCCTGGGCGGCCTGCGCCTGCTGCCCGGCAGCTTCATGACCATCCGCCAGGCCATGGGCCTGCCGCGCGGGCGCGGCGAAGCGGCGGCGCGCGTCCTGGCCGACTTTGTCGAAGACATGAAACGCAGCGGCTTCGTGGCCCAGGCCCTGGCCCGCCACGGCATCGACGGCGCCGCCGTCGCGCCGGCCGCCGGCGGATAACCGCCGGGTAGTCGGCCGACCCGCGCACGGCTCAACGCCAAACAGGCCCACCCTGTCGGCAGCCGGACGGAAAGCCAGCGGTTTTCGTTAAAATGACGCTTTCCGCCTATTCATGCGCCCCGCCCCACGCGGGGCGCATTGCCTTACCCCCATGTCCGACAAAACCCACGACATCCGCCCCGGCCAGTCGATCGAACTGCTCAAGGCCCTGCACATCCTGACCCGCGACGGCAAGATGAACCAGGACAGCCGCCGCAAGCTCAAGCAGGTCTACCACCTGTTCCAGTTCATCGAACCGCTGCTCAAGGACGTCCAGCAACAGCGCGGCGCCGTCACCCTCGCCGACCACGGCGCGGGCAAGTCGTACCTGGGCTTCATCCTGTATGACCTGTTCTTCAAGGAACAGCCCGACGCGCTGAAGAACGGCTCGCACATCTACGGCATCGAAACCCGCGAGGAACTGGTCAAGTCATCGGAAGAACTGGCCAAGCGCCTGGGCTTTGGCGGCATGTCGTTCCTGAACTTGTCGGTGGCCGAATCCATCACCTCCGACAAACTGCCCGCGACCATCGACGTCGTCACGGCCCTGCACGCCTGCAACACCGCCACCGACGACGCGATCCATTTCGCGCTGGAGAAAAAGGCCAAGTACATCGTGGTCGTGCCCTGCTGCCAGGCGGAAGTGGCGTCGGTGCCGAGGAAGAACAAGGTCAAGGCGCTGGCCGATCCGCTGGCGGAGATCTGGCGGCATCCGCTGCACACGCGGGAGTTTGGCAGCCAGATCACGAACGTGCTGCGGTGCTTGCAACTGGAAGCGCACGGGTATCAGGTCAGCGTGACGGAGCTGGTGGGGTGGGAGCATTCGATGAAGAATGAGCTGATCATTGCGCAGTACAAAGATCTGCCGCGTCGGAAACCGGCGGACCGGCTGACGGAGATGCTGGATCGGATTGGGTTGCAGGAGTTGAAGGATCGGTTTTTCCTGCCGCAAGCGGCTTGAGAATTGAAAAAGGACCCTGTGGGGTCCTTTTTGTTTTGAACGCTCGTCTCGGATAGGGATGAGAATGTCACTCTTGGCATTGCTGCCAATGTGCGTCACGCCCATACTCATCTTGCGATCGCAACAACGATCGTCCGGATTGACAGCCGGAATGACCTTGGGCGGACAGCCGCTGCAATAGCGGCGTTTTCATGTTCGTAGGCTGACGCACGTCCCTCCTATGGGCGAGCCTAGGCTGGGGCACGTTCGCGTGCGCCGGTTTCCCTTGGTCATCGGTCTGTCAACCCGGCCTTGCGCTCGCCCACCCCGACTGACAACGGGGGCGTGGGCTTAACGACTGAGGCAGCCGCGATGAACGACCACTCCTACACCCTTGACCGCTGGGCCACGCCGGATGATCCGGAGAGCGTCCCTATTCGATTTGCTGATCTTCGGAAGATTGAACGGGCTTGCCAGGGAATCTGGGCCATCGCCCGGATTGTGGGGAACAGCGCGACGGAACCCGAGAGTACCGGGGCGGAACCGCTGGAACCGTGGATCAGCGCCAACTTGCTAGGCGGGATTGAGAGCCTCTGCGATCACATTGCGGATCTTGCAGAGACGGCTATGGACGGGGCGCATTTGGAGCTTAGGGTAGCAATGACGGAAGGGTCATTGCATTGATTGGCGCGGTTGCGGTGTGCTTGGCGCCATCGGGATGCCAGCACGTCGCCAGAGTGGGCAATCGACAGGATGCCGGGCCATCAGCCGCGCCACCGCCAGCGCTGAGCTATCGCTCAATCCCCCGAGCTTCTACGCAACCGATCGGTCGAGGCCTTGTTCAGGCGCTTCGCTTCCGCTTCTGCGTAGTCTTCTTCGCCTTGTTCATACTTGCCGTCGTACATGCAGCTACTGCGGTTCCACCGGCATTCGTTGGTCAGGGAACAGCCGGAACTCAGCGCGGCGAGAAACAGAACGACACCGCAACGGCCTAGGGTTTGAATCGACATGGGGCTCCTTGGTTGTCGGGGTAGTGTACGGGATGGGGATGAGGGGTGACGGGCGACTCGCTTAATTCTTACTATTTCTCGGCAGCACCTACAAAATACTGGGTTCATCGATCCACTGATTAACGAATCGTGACTGTAGCCTCTTACACCTCGACGTATGTGTGTTGAAAAATCGAAAAAACTTGCTTCGACTCGACAACTTCACTTTATGCTCACTTCTAAATTTTTCGATAGCATCACTGACCTCCAGATTAGCGGCAAGAAAAGTGAACAGCCGCCGAAAAGGCGGCAACTCACTTCGACACGCCGATTCAAATCCGTACATAAGAGACTCTAAGCTAACGATTGCTTGGATGACCAATATCGCTTTCGATCGGCTCAGCGGCTAGCATCTCCCCCACCTTATCAATAGTGCCTGGGGAGTTTTATGACAAAAGAGTGGTAATAAATTTCCCAAATCCAGGAAGCGGCTCCAATCTAAGGAGACTGGAAAAGTCGGCTTACCGAGCATCGATTCGACACAACACATCTATTCCCTAAGTTCTCATACTTTCGCTCTTTCCAGCCCGACTGTATTCGCAGCCGCACTCAACAATTCATCCCCTGGCGTAACGATGAGTTGGTGCCGTTCATAGATTCGACCTGGAGGATTCGCTATTGTCGCCAGTGTATCGCCGCAAAGTTTAGCCAAAGGAGAATTTTCCGCGGCCGAATTGACAATATCTGCCATTTGCTTCTGGAATCCTTGAAATGAAGCAGCAATGGCAGCCTTGTATCCATAGTCTTCCTCCAATCGCTTGGCGAGAGCAGCCTCCCGGCTGGCATGCATGGCAAGCCAAATCAGGGCTGCTGCTATAGGTAGGCGCGCCAGCCACAACCTGCCCAATTCACCCCACGTAAGTGAATTACCCGTGTTGTAAATATTCCATAGTCCAGACAAGGCAAGCAGAACCAGCAAGACTATTGAACCAACGAAGATCATTTGCCAACGTTCGCCGGGTTTCAAGAATGTCTTTCGACGATCGTCAAAGGCGTGGGCTAGACCCGCAGCGGTTGCGCCTGGCAAAAGGCTAGTGATAAGTTCCAACTGGGCTGCAGATTTGACCTCAAGCTCTGATAGCTTTTTTTCATAGGCAGCTATTATTCGCTCGGTGTTATCCGCCTTCTCCGCAAGTAATTTTGCTGTCGCCGATGCAGCTATCGCATCATCTCGAGAAGCCAAAGCAGCATCGACAGCCGCGCTTAATTCTGCCGCGCGTTGCTGAACATCAAGGGCGACGGCTGCTGCCGTGTCGGCAGCACTGAGAGCACGCTGCCTCTGCCCTTCAACCTCAGTCGCCTGTTGTGTCGCAGAAGTTTGAATTCTGTCCAATTCAGCGCGAACGGAATCAGCGTGCTCCTGGGCATTTTGGATATGAGTCGATTTCGTGGCTATAACGACCTGTTCATCAACAACTTGAGTCTTTATCGCGAGCACGGAACTAGCGGCACTCTGAATCTCATCAACTTTAGCTTCCACGGCACTCAAAATATTTCGGAATTGCAAATATGAAGACTCAACGTCTGCAAATCGTCTCTCAAGCTTTGATGTCAGTTCATTTTCTCGACCATCACTTCCTTCAGTACTATTAATTTCATAACCGCTCGACATGCCAATCTCCGGTTTATTAAAATCTTATCCTACTTGCGTCTTCAGCCATCAATACCATGCGAACCATCAGCCCCCAGATCGCGCATTCTCTATTAACTTACGCAACTCTTTGGCAGGCATACCGCTAACGCGGACAGAAATTCCGTCGGTAGATTCAACGCGCACACTGCCGGACATTGGGTCAAATAGGATGATATTTTTGTCCGTCGAGGCAACATGACGCCCCTCGGCTACAAATGAATCCCCCCTCCAAAGAGATAGGCACGTTGCGACCTTAACCCTTTCCCCCACATCACTGCTCTCATCTAAATTCTTTCTATCCAGCCAATCCGCTCGACTGCTAATCGGAGTGCAACAATCTGCCGAAATCGTCCATGAATAAAAATATCTTGCAGCCATTCCTTGCCCAATCAACGGAAGAAAGGCAAATATCAACGAAAGAAGCGTAAAAGCGCCAACAACAAGCCATGGGCCACTGGCGAATGCAAAAAAAGGCAATAGATATAATTTTTCCCTAGCAAACCATCCTCCAAAACCAGAAAAAACTCGGGCAAATATGTTCTGACTAAATCTACGCTTTAGCCCATAACCCCTCACCAAACCCTTCTTTCTTTTCTCCACGCGGTATCTATAAACAAGAAAAGGAATCGTTAAAATCATTCCAAATCCGGCCATTCCTAGCGCATATCTTTGAAATTTCTCTGATTCAACCAAGGACCCCAAGTAATCAATCCAACCTCCGATTGCGTAACTAGCCAAATGCAGAAGGCCGAGTGGCGAACTGTAAGACATATCCCGAGGAATACCAAACGTACTTTCAATTGCAAGGGCCACACCATATCCAAGCAACGAAAGGGTCACTGCTCCCAACAACACTACAACTGGAATTGCCACAGCCAGCGATCGAATAATTTTTCTTGTCACTATCTTTTCCTTAGCCGCCCCAAGATCCATCACACTAATCATTAATTGTTAACCAAGACGCACCATCAAAAAAATCAGACGACTTCTCGAACTCTTTGATTAATCCAATAGTAGCCACGCACCAAAAATAATCTGCTATGTTGCTCCATAGGATTGGTTTTTTTCCTGACTTAAGATCTGAGTCACAAGCCCACAAAAATTCCGACACAAGCCATTTTCGATTGGGCGTTTATTCAGCGATTCGACTGGTCGGCCAACAATGACCTTAGTGATCAAGAGCCTTGATGTACTCCATGCGATCTGATCAAGATTGATTCATGCATATTACATTTAGAAATTAAATATTGTAAATTGTATTATTGCATATAAACTCAGCCAGCAGATAAGGCATCATCCACACTTCTGCAACCCGCTAGCTCATTCACTAGGTAGCCGTCTTGTTCCTGCTTACCGCCATCCGCCACGACCTCCGCGCCCTGGTTCAATCCCGCGCGTTTTCTCAAATCGACGCCTACTACAGCGATCTGGAACAGCAAGATTGGGCCGCCACCGACACCCAGGACTCGCCCTATTCCGAAGCCGTCCTCTCCGGCACCCTCTTCGACTACAGCACCGTTCCCTACCCGCAAGCCGCCGACTTCCTCCAGGCCTGGATCGCCGCCTGCCCCGACTCCTACCACGCCCATCTGGTCCTGGGTAACTTCTGCTTCGGCCGCGCCGCGGATATCCGCGGCTTTGGCTGGGCAGACAGCGTGACGCAGGATCGCTGGATCGGCGCCGCCCTGGCCTGCGAAACCGCCGCCGCCGCGTTGTTGAAAGCCATGACGCTTTCGCCGCGTCCCGTGGCGGCCTGCGTGACCCTGATGCAAATGGCCGCGCATTTCAAAGAGCCGTATTGGCTGCGTCAGCTGTTCGAAGGCAACCCCCCGGAGACCATTACCCACGACGACATCGAGGAACCCGGCCTGATGGATGCCGCGCTGGCGCATCTGGCGGAATACGGCGTGCCGCGCCTGCAGCCGGATCAGGCGCCGCAGGCCCTGCCGGCCTGGCTCGCGCCGCGCGCCGAGCATGAAATGGACCAGGGCAAGGATTATTGGCTGCTGCGCGCACTGGAATTGCGCCCCGGCCACATGGAAACGCTGACCGCATATGCGCAGTATCTGCAACCGCGCTGGGGCGGCAGTTATGAGGATATCGACGGCCTGGCCAGCGGCCCGCTGTGCGAGACGCTGACGGAACCGCAGCGCAACGCGATCCGCTGGATCGGCCTGTGGGACGAGCTGAGCGATTTTCCGGAATCGGTAGAAACGCAGGCGGTGGAAACTCATCGCCAGGCCTTCGAATCGTTCCTGCAGCGCGATTTGCGGCCGGAAGAACGCGGCGAGGCGCTGGGCCGGTTCGCGCATTTCACCAGCTATTCGCTGGACGACCACGCGGGCGCCCGCCAATTGCACGCGCAAAGCGTGGCGGCGTTCCCGGGGAATATGTATTTCGCCAACGTGGACGGGCCGTTCCGCAGTTTTGCGCGCGTGACGCTGATCCACCATTTGCCGGACGACGACGGCGCCTTCAAGCGCGCGCTGGAACGCATGTGCCACTGGAACCAGTTGGCGACGCCGCAGGCGTTGGTGGCGGTGGCGCATCAGTTCGGGCTGTGGGGTTTTGAGCAGGATCCAGCCAAGGCGCAGCAATTGCTCGATCGCGCGACGGAACTCGGGCGGGATCAGGCGGACGACAGTTTCAACGTGCTGGCGGCGGCGGCGATGCTGTGGGACGGCGGCGCGCACGAGGAAGGTTATTTCCTGACGCGCCAGCTGGCGGACCGGCGCCTGCCCGACGCGGCCAGCAGCATGTACGACATTCACCGCGGCTTCCGCGACAACACGCCGGACCATTATCTGGACGAGGCGGTGCGCGACGAATGGCTGCAACGCGCGGTGGACGATGGTTCGCCGCTGGCCAAGTACAACATGGCGCATCGGCACCTGTTCGACGGCAAGATGGATTTCTCGCGCCGCGAGAATGTCGAGACGGTATTGCGGCTGCTACAGGAATCGCGCGAAGAACCGCGAGCCGACGCCCTGGCGCGCTTGCGCATCGGGGTGCTGCTGCGCGACCACGGCACCGACGCGGAAAAACAGAGCGGCGTGCGCGAGTATCTGCGGCCACTGGTCGACGAAGACGACGACTGGCGCGCCGCCCGCGCCAGCGCCGAAATCGGCCTGGCCTATGCGCGCGGTCACGGCGCCAAGAAGAACCGTTTTGCCGCCATCGAATGGGTCGGGCACGCCAGCAAGCTGCAACCGGACGACGACGGTATCGACGATATCCATGGCGAGGTCATGAACTCGCATAGCTTGGTCAAGACCATCGGCACGGTGTTCGGCGCGTATATGGGGCGCGGCGGCGTGACGGCGGAGGATCTGCCGCCCAAGGCCGCGGAATAAGCAATCAGGCCCAGCCATCATCACTCCGGAGCCCGCATGTCGCTGATCCCGTTCTCGACACCCCAACCCGGCCGCGACAAGCGATGGCTGTTGATGCACAGCCGGCAGGCCGCGCAGGTGCATGGCTCGGATCAAATCCTGTTCTACGACGCGCCGCCCGACGCGGCCACGCTGGCGACGATCGAATACGTCCATCTATGGGCACCACCTCTGGATCCGGTGCAGGAATTGCCGGAACTGATCGCCCGGCTGCCGTCTCTGACGCATCTGTCCATCGGACCCGGCAATATCCAGGTCTCGGTGGTCAAGAACCTTCGCGCCGAGATGCTGCCGGCCAGCCTGCGGCATCTGTCGATTTTCGATTGCCCGGGGTCATATACCTGGTCGGCGGGAGTGATGCCGCAATTGGAATCGCTGGAGGTGAACGTTCCGATGCGGTTCAAGGCGGAGGATTTTCCGGCGCTGAAGTCGCTGTCGATGTTGCCGGACAAGGCGGGAAAACTGCTCGATCAGGTCTTGCGACTGCCGCTGCAAGAATTGAATCTGTTCAATGTATCGTTCGATGAATCACTGTTTAACCGCATCGCGGCGTTGCCTCTTGTATCGCTGGGGCTGATGGCGGGACGCTCGTTGAAAACGCTGGCGGGGATTGAACAGCTTTCCGGACTACGGTCGCTGCGGCTCAAGAATCAAGGCCTGTTGGAAACCATTGGCCCAATTGCCGCCCTGCCGGCGTTGGAACAATTGAATATCCAATATTGCAAGCGGATCACCGATATCAACACCCTGGAGGCGTTGCCCGGCCTGCAAGACCTGACCCTGGTGGGCTGCGGCAATATCGGCCTGGGTGTACTGGAAGCCAAGCTGAAAACCAAACTACGGCATTCCAACATCGCGGCGACGACATAGCTGCGTGAGCGCACGCCCCTGCGTCATGGATTCAATAGCCGAGGATGCGGGCCGTCCACCGACGCGCCCGCCCCCGCCATCAATCCGCCCGTCTCACCACTGATACCCCACCTTCAAACTGACCACCCTCCCCGCCCCCGCGAAGCAGCCGTTATCCAGGTCATAGCATCCCCCGCTATACCGCTTGTCCGTCAAGTTCGACACATTCAACTGCACCTTCGTCCCTTTCAAGCTGGGCACCTGCCGCCCCAGATCGTAATGCAGTTGCGCATCCACCAAGGTGTATCCCGGCACGCGGAAGTCCTGCAGCGTCTTGTATCCGCCCCAGCTTCCGCCGTTATGCCGCACTCCAAGCGCCGCGCCCAGGCCGGACGGCGCATCCCACGCCAGCCAGACGCCGCCAAAGCGCGTCGGCACGCGCGACGGCGTCCTGCCCACTTCGTTGGCATTGCCCTTGGTGTATTCGACGTTCTGCCAGGTATACGCCGCGATCACGCTCCACTGCGGTGACAGGCGCGCATGCGCTTCCAGTTCCAGCCCGCGCGAGCGGACTTCGCCCGACTGCACGGATAGGCGCGGGTTGGCGGGGTCAGCGCTCAGCACGTTGGTCTGGGTCAGGTGGTAGATCGCCGCGGAGAACAGGGCGTCCCAGTTCTCCGGCTGGTACTTGAGGCCGGTCTCGAACAACTCACCCCGGGTCGGCTTGAACGGCTCGCCGCTGGCGGACAGGCTGTTCACGGGCTCGAAGGACTGCGCGTAGGTCGCATACGGCGCCAGGCCGCTGCCGAAGCGATACAGCGTGCCGACGCGCACGGTGGTGGCCTGGTCCTTCTGCGTGAAGCCGCTGTGCCATAGCCTGTCGGTAGCGTCGATGGTCGACCAGTCCTGGCGCACGCCGATGGTGGTGTGCCAGTTGCCCAGCGCGATCTGGTCCTGCACGTAAAGGCCGGTCAGCGTCGAACGCATGCCCTTGTCCATGACCGTGGGCGGGACGGGCTGCGGCGCGCCGTAGGCGGGGTTGTAGAGATCCAGCTTGGTGCCGTTGTAGGTCGTGCGGTAGTCGCCATCACCGCGCATCTGCTCCCACACCAGGCCGGCCAGCAGTTCGTGGCGCGCGGCGCCGGTGGCGAAGCGCCCTTTCAGCTGGTTGTCCAGGGTGAAGCTGTTGTAGCGCTCGGTGGAACCCAGCACCTGGCGGTCGATGGTGCGCAGGTCCGGCTGCAAGGCGGCCAGGACCACGGCGTCATAGTCGCTGTCGACGCGGGTGTAGCGGCCGTTCAGGCTCATCGACCAGTCGTCCGCCAGCCGCTGGTCGAACTGGTAGCCGACGGCGCGGATGGTGCGCGCGAATTTGTCGTAGCCCGGCTCGCCCACGTTGAAGCGGGGCGGGAGCTGGCCGTGGGGGTTGGGCAGTACGCTGCCGATGCCCGGCACCGACGAGATCATGCCCAGGCCGGGATCGTCCTGGTAGCGCGCGTACAGCGTGAAACGGGTGGCGGCGCTGGGTTGCCAGGTGAGCGAGGGCGCGACCGCGCGGCGGCGCAGCCAAGTGCCGTCGAGCTGGCCGTCGCTGTTCATGGCGGTGCCGACGACCCGGAACAGCAGCGTGCCGCGTTCGTCGGCCTTGCCACCCAGGTCGAACGAACCGCGACGGTAACGGCTGGTGCCGCCTTCCACTTCGATCAGGCGCACGGCGTCTTCGCGCGGCAGCTTGCTGGTCAGCGCAATGACGCCGCCGGGCGTGGAGGTGCCGTACAGCACCGAGGCGGGACCGCGCAGCACTTCCATGCGTTCGAGCAGGAAGGGATCGACCTGCTGGCCGCCGAAGACGATGCCGCGGCTCAGGCGCATGCCGTCCAGGAAGGTGTCGACGGGGCCGTTGTCCGTGGTGAAACCGCGGATGCTCATGTCGTCATAGGCGGTGACGGCGCCCCAGGATTCGGTGGCGACGCCGGGCGCGTAGCGGAAGGCCTCGTTGACCGAGCGCACGTTGCGCGCGTCCATCTGCTCGCGGGTGACCACCGAGAGGGACTGCGGCGTCTCGATCAGGGGCGTGTCGGTGCGCGTGGCGGAACTGGAGCGGCGCGCCACCACGCCGTCGTCCTGCGGGATGCCGACGACCTCGACGGACGGCAAGGTGGGCGCGTCCCCCGCCTTGGCCGCTTCGGCCGCCAGCACCGCGCCGGGCTGAGCCCAGGCCAGCAGCAGCAAATGAAATCCGACAGTAAGAACCCGGGGCGATGCGCATCTGGCGCGGGATTGGAAGATCATGAGCGTGGTCCGTTTGTTTGATGGCATGCATCCCGAGACCCGGCGCGTGTCGCCGGCGCGATGTATGGACATTGCTTTGAAGCCGTTCCATTTAATATTACGTCTCATTCCTTTAACTACCCGGATCGGGTCGCAGCCCCCGAAACGGTTCCCCGGCACCGCTTTATGAAGACCCACCCCGACATGCCGCGCCACGCCGCCCCTTCCGCCCTGCCCGACTTGCCCACGTCCTCGATGTTCGACACGGACTTCCTGGCGCACTTCCTGCCGGGACAACGGCACCGGTTGGTCTACGTGCAAGTGGCGGAAGGCATCGAGCTGTGCCACTGGCAAAGCGCGTTCGAGCAGCCGTTCACCGTGCACACGCGTGACGACGGCGGCCGTGTATTGCTGTCGTATCAACTGCGCGGCAATACCGATTGCTGGCTGGAAGGCAGCGTCGCCGGACAGGGCGAGGCCGTCAGGGAAACGTCCGGCTGCGTGTACTACACGCCGGATCGTCGCGGACGCTTTGTCCAACAGGGGGGGGTGCGAGAGTCTGACCGTTGCGCTGCGGCCGGACGTGCTGCGCACGTGGATCGAGGACGAAGAGGACGCGCCGCTGCGGCGCTCACTGGACTCCGGCAGCTGCTTTCGC
This sequence comes from Achromobacter sp. 2789STDY5608615, assembly GCF_001298995.1. NCBI lineage: Bacteria > Pseudomonadati > Pseudomonadota > Betaproteobacteria > Burkholderiales > Alcaligenaceae > Achromobacter > Achromobacter sp. 2789STDY5608615. Next base: position 48,358 of record NZ_CYTY01000033.1, on the reverse strand, counting down.
ACCGGCTACCGCGGCGAAAAGCTGCATCAAGCCGCGCTCGCCATCAGCCGCGAGTTGAAGCACCTGCGCACGCCCGCCTGCGACACGCCCGGCGCGCGGCTGATCCGCGAAGCGCAGGCCATGATGCTCACCGGCCTGTTTCTCGAAACCGGCCACGCGGACCTGCGCCGCGCCAATACCGCCACGCCGCAACGGCAACGCCTGATGGCGGCGCGCGACTATCTGCTGGCCGACCTCGCCCACCCGCCCACGCTGGCGCAGATGGCCGCGGAGACGGGCTTGAGCGCCATGCGCATCAAGCGCGGGTTCCGCGAGCTGTTTGGGCACAGCGTCTATGGCCTGTTCCAGCAGACGCGGATGCGCGAGGCGCAGCAGCGGCTGCGGGCGGGCAAGGTGACGGTGATGGAGGTGGCGTTCGACCTGGGGTATTCGAATCCCAGCCACTTCGCGGCGGCGTTCCGGAAGGAGTTTGGCGTGGGGCCGGGGGAATACAAGCGCAGGGCGGCGGGCGTCTGACGCGCCGGCGTCGCCTCGCAATGCCGGCCCCGTCCCGCTACCACTGATACGCCAAAGTCAGATTCACCTGCCGGCCCAACCCAGGGAAGCAACCCGTGCCCATGTCATAGCAACCCGCCACGTGGCGCTTGTTGGTCAGGTTGGCAACGTTAAGCTGCAGCCGGGCGCCCTTCATGGACGGCGATTGCCGCCCGAAGTCGTAGTGCAGTTGCGCATCGAGCAGCGTGAATGACGGCGTGCGGAATTCCTCCACTTGCATGCCGCCGGCGGTACCGCCGTGGTAGCGCGCGCCCAGCGCCGCGCCCAGGCCCGACGGCGCATCCCACGCCAGCCAGACGCCGCCGAATTGCGCCGGCACGCGCACGGGCCGCTTGCCGACGATATCCGCACTGCCCTTGGTGTATTCGACCTGCTGCCAAGTGTAGGCGGCGATCACGCTCCATTGCGCGGCGAGGCGAGCACGCGCTTCCAGTTCCAGGCCGCGAGAACGCATCTCGCCTTCCTGGATACGCTGCCATGGATTGGCGGGGTCGGGGATGAGCACATTGGCCTGCGTCAGGTTGTAGAGGGCGGCGGTGAACAGCGCGTCCCAGTCCAGTGGCTGGTATTTGAGGCCCGCCTCGAACAGTTCACCCCGGCTGGGCTGGAACGGCGTGCCGCGGGCCGATAGTTGATTGATGGGCTGGAACGACTGGGCGTAGGTGGCATAGGGCGCCAGGCCGTTCTCGAAACGATAGAGCGTGCCGATCCGGCCGGTGGTGGCGCGATCATGCTGCGTAAAGTCGTTGCGCCAACGAAAGTCCACGGTGTCGATGGTGGAGCGGTCATGCCGCAGGCCGAGCATGGTGTGCCAACCGCCGAACGACAACTGGTCTTGCAGGTAGAAGCCCATCTGCGTCGAGCGCACGCGATTGTCCATGCCCACGGGCAAGGCGGCGGGGATGGGCATCCCGTACACCGGTTCGAAGATGTCCAGCGACGGGATGTCCAGCGACGGGGGCTTGCCCTTTCTGAAGTCGCCACGACCCCGCAGTTGTTCCCAGCTTATGCCGGCCAGCAGTTCGTGTTGCAAGACACCGGTGGCGAAGCGTCCACGCACCTGGTTATCGAGCGCGAGGGTGTTATAGCGTTCGTCCGACGCGTTGGCGTAGCGATCGATGGTGCGCAGGTCCGGCCGCAAGCCTGTCATGCGCACGGCGGCGTACTGCACGTCGATATCGGCGTAGCGGCCGTTCAGCGACAGCGACCAGTCGCCGGCCAGACGCTGGTCGAATTGATAGCCCGCCGCGCGCTGGGTGCGGGAGAAGCGATCATACGAAGGCTCGCCCGTGTTCAAGCGCATTGGCAGCCGACCGTGCGGGTTGGGTAGCATCGTGCCCTGCGCGGGCAGCGAGCCGATCATGCCGGACTGGGGGTCCCCCTGATAACGCGCGTACAACGTAAAGCGGGTGGCCGCGCTCGGTTGCCAGGTCAACGACGGCGCGACCGCGCGGCGACGAACCGGCGCGCCGTCCATGTGGCCGTCGCTGTTCATGGCCGTGCCGACGACGCGAAACAGCAGCGTGCCGCTCGCATCGGCCGCGCCGCCCAGGTCGAAGGAAGCGCGCCGGTTGCCATACGATCCCCCCTCCAGCTCGACCCGCCGGATGGCCTGCTCGCGCGGCAACTTGCTGGTCAGGACCACCACCCCGCCGGGATTGGCCCTGCCATACAACACCGATGCCGGACCGCGCAGCACCTCCATGCGTTCGAGCAGAAAAGCGTCGATCTGCTGCGACCCGAAGACCAGGCCCTCGCCCATGCGCAAGCCGTCCAGAAAAGTGTCGACCATATCGTTGGTCGACGTGAAACCACGGATGGTGAGTTCGTCATACGCGCCGACGCCGCCCCAGGCTTCCGTGGCGATGCCGGGCGCGTAGCGGAAGGCTTCATTGACGGAATGGACGTCTTGCGCGTCCATTTGCGCCCGCGTGACGACGGAGATGGACTGCGGCGTCTCGACCAACGGCACGCTGGCGCGCATCGCCGCGCTCGCGCGCTGGGGCACGAGGCCTTCGTCCTGCGGCAGACCGTCGACCTCGATGGCGGGCAACGTGGCGGCCTTATCCGCATTGACCGATTGCGCGGCGCCCGGTTGGGCCCAAGCCAGCATCAGTAAATGAAATCCGACTGTCAGAAGCCGGGGCGATGCGCATCGGGAACGGAAATGGAAGATCATGGGCTCAATCCGGTGGGTTGAAGGAAATGCCTCGCCGCGCCATCCGGCCATTGTTCGGACGCGCGCCGGCGAAGGTTTCAAGCAGCCTCATTGGATGTTGCGTCTCGTTCCCTTCCACACCTGAATCGGGTTCGTTCCACCCGTATCGGCTCGCCATCGCACCATGCCCCAGCGATTCCCCGCCGCGCCTGCTGCTTGCGCCCTACCGGCCTCGGCCATGTTCGACCCGGTCCGCCTTGCGCCGCATCTGGCGCGGCAGCGCCACACGCTGATCTCGGTGGCCGCGGGCGACGGCGTCGAGCTCTGCTATTGGCAAAGCGCCTTCAGGCAACCGGTGTCGATCGATACGCAGGGCGGCGACCGCGTGGTGTTTACCTATCAGTTGCGGGGCCTGACCCGTTGCTGGACGGAAGGCGGCCCGGCGGATCAGGGCGAACACGCCCGCGAAACGTCGGGCAGCGTGTATTTCGCGCCCGGACGGCGCGGCCGCTTCCACCAGCATGGCCCGTGCGAGAGCGTGTCAATCGCCGTACGTCCGGACGTGTTGCGCGGCTGGATCGGCGACCTGGACCGCCCGCTGCAGCGGTCATTGGATTCAGGCGCCTGCTTCCTGGGCGGCTATCGCGGCGCCAGGCTGCACGAGGCGGCGTATGCGGTAAGCCGCGAACTGAAACACCTGCCGCCGGCGGCCCCGGCCACGATCGCCGGCATCCGCCTGCTCCACGAAGGCCAGGCGCTGTTGCTCGCGGGCCTGTTCCTGCAAGCCGGCCGCGCGGGCACGGGTCTGCCGAACCGCACCGTGACGCACCGCCAGCAATTGCTGGCGGCCCGCGATCACCTGCTCGCCGACCTGGCGCACCCGCCCACGCTGGCGCAACTGGCCACCGAGGCAGGCATCAGCGCCATCCGCATCAAGCGCGGGTTCCGCGAACTGTTCGGGCATAGCGTGTATGGGCTGTTCCAGCAGGAGCGCATGCGCGAGGCGCAACGGCGCCTGCTGGCGGGCGGGGTCACGGTGATGGAGGTGGCGTTCGGCCTGGGGTATTCCAACCCGAGCCATTTCGCGACCGCCTTTCGCAAGGCGTTTGGCCTGGCCCCCGGGGAATTCAAACGCCGGGAAGGATTTGACGGCGGGGAACGCTGCCCGTGATCCGCGCCGCGCCACCCGGGTAAACGCCCGCTTGCACGACCGCCCGCAAACAAACCATAATACGAATCATTCTTACAAAATCCTTCTCGCTCCGCTGGCCGGGGCGGCGTTCTCCTTGCCCGATGTCAGCGCCCTCCCCGCCCCACGCCACCAAGCGGACCACCCCAGCCACGACGCTGCGCGAGTTCGTCGACGAGTTGCTCAGCCACTACCGGGACCTGTATCGGCACCTGACCTATCAGCTGCGCAATTCCGATGACGCCGCGGATATCGCGCAGTCCAGCTTCGAGCGCGCCTACGCCAGCAGCCTGAGCCGCCGTCCGGACGAGAGCCCGGGCGTGGAGTCGTCGCGCGGGCTGCTGTTTCGCATTGCCCACAATCTTTGCATCGATGAAGCGCGCCGCCGCAAGGTGGCGCAGGCCTGGTTGAGCGAGCGCGCGCCGCTGCAGGCGGAGCTGACGGCGCCATCATCCGAGCAGCTGGTGTCGCAGCGCCAGATCGTGGAGCGCGTGGCCGCGGTGCTGGCGTCGCTGCCGCCGCGCCGGATGCAGGCCTTCGTGCTGTTCCGCGCCTATGGCTACAGCCGCGCCGAAATCGCGCAGCAGCTGGGCATTACCGAGGCGGCGGTGGCCAAACACCTGGTGCGCGGAACGCTCGATTGCGCTCGCGCGTTGCGCCATCTGCACCTGGACCTGGGGCCGGCCGGCGCCTGCGCACCCGCGACATCCGAACCAGTGACGGACGATGGCAACTGAGATGATGCGGGACGGCCCCGACGAAACGCTTGTCGAGCATGCGCTAGGCCTGATTGCCACGTCCGAGATCGCCACGGCGCGCGCCGCCCGCCAGGCGGCGTCCCGGCTGACGGCCTGGCGGCAGCGGGCGCCGGTGCATGAGCTGGCCTACCTGGAGGCCCAACGGCGCTGGCAATTGCTGGCCAGGGTGGCGCCGGACATGCGCGAGCATTTCCAGGAAGACAACCCGGCCGCAAAGGCCCCCGGGCTGTCACGCCGCACGCTGCTCGGGCTGGGCGCGGCGGGCGCCTGTACGGCTCTGCTGGGCACGGGCTGGGCCTGGCGCCGGCCGTTGTATCAGGCGTCCTACGAGACCGGCCCGGGCCAACTGTCGCAGGCCCAGGTGCCCGACCAGGCCGATGGCGGCGGGCTGGGGACGCGCATCGACCTGAGTCCGCAGACGCGGCTGTCGGTCAGCCTCTACCGCCACGAACGGGTGGTGCAATTGAGCCATGGTGAAGCCCTGTTCACGGTGATGCCGGACGCCGACCGGCCGTTCCGGGTGCGCACCCGGGGCGGCGACGTGGAAGTGGTGGGCACGGTGTTCACGGTCAGCGACCGGGGCGGACCGGTATCGGTCGCGGTGGAAGAAGGCCATGTCCGCTTTCAACCGGCGCCGCGCGATGCGCGCTGGTACACCCTGTCGCGCGGCGGTCCGACCGTGGACCTGCGCGCGCCGGCGGCCGTCAGCTGGCGCAATGGCGAGGTCGACGCCGTGCGGCGCATCGACCCGGAAAGCGTGGCGGCGTGGCGCAACGGCTGGTTGTGGTTCGACAACCAGCGACTGGACGAGGCCTTGCCCGCGATCAACGCGTTCCGGAATCACCCCCTGAAAGCGGCCGACCCGGCGGTCAGCGCCTTGCGGTTGACGGGCCGGTTCCGTAGCGCGGACGCCGGCAACGCCGCCCAGTTGCTGGAGGCCATCCTGCCGCTGCAGGCGGCAACCCGTCCCAACGGCGATGTCGAATTGCGCCTGCGCTGATTTTTTTCGCGCGGGGTGTCTCCGTTTCCGCGCCTCGTCCGTCTTCTGTATCGATAGGCCGCCCAGCAGGGCGACGATTCTCTCGATAGACGGAGTTGAAATGCACCAATTCGGTATGGGCCAGGGCCCGATTCGCCAGCCAGCCGCCGCCAGGCGGCAGACGCCCCACGGGGCAGCTGCCCGCGCCCGCGGCCCGCGCGGCATGGGCGCCGCGTTCCTGCGTTCGTCGCTGGCCTTGGCGCTGGCCAGCGCGGTGGGCTTGCCGCTGGCCACCCTGCCCACCCCCGCCCGCGCCCAGGCGCCGGCCGACGCGCGCTACAGCATCGATCTGCCCGCCCAACCGCTGAACACGGCGCTGACGGCGTTGTCGCGCCAGACCAATACGCCCATCATGGCGGGCGGCGCCGCCACCGCCCGCCATCGCGCGCCTGCGGTCACGGGCCGGATGACAGTGCAGGACGCCCTGTCGCAATTGCTGGCCGGCACGGGCCTGTCCAGCGCGGCGCTGCCCGGCGGCGGCTATGCGGTCACCGCGCCCAGCCAGGGGCCCGCCGTCACCACGCTGGCCCCGGTGCAGGTGACGGGCCGCCCGCAATTGGCCGAGCCTTACGCCGGCGGCCAGGTGGCGCGCGGCGGCCGGGTCGGGATGCTGGGGGAACGCGACCTGATGGACACGCCATTCAACCTGTCCAGCTACACGTCCGAACTGATCCGGAACCAGCAAGCCAATTCCATCGCCGACGTGCTGGCCAATGACGCCTCGGTGCGCACGGTCAACGACGGCCAGGGCTCGGTGGCCGGCACCGGCGACGAATTCCAGATCCGCGGCTTTCCGGTGCGCAACCAGGACGTGTCGTTCAACGGGCTGTACGGCATGCTGCCGCTGCGCACCATCGCGATGGACGCGGTGGAACGGGTGGAAGTGCTGAAAGGCCCCACCGCGCTGCTCAACGGCATGAGCCCGCGCGGCAGCGTCGGCGGCGGCATCAACGTGGTGCCCAAGCGCGCCGGCGACGAACCCCTGACGCGCCTGACCGCGACCTACCAGTCCGATTCGCGTTTTGGCGGCATGATCGACATGGGCCGGCGCTTTGGCGAGAACAACGAATTCGGCATCCGCTTCAACGGCTCGTACCGCGATGGCGACACCGCGGTGCAGAACCAGTCCAATCAACTGGGCACGGCCGTGGTGGCGCTGGACTACCGCGGCGACCGGCTGCGCGTTTCGCTGGACGCGGGCCACCAGACCAATGACATCGACGCGCCGGGCGATTCCGGGGTGCTGATCTTCGGCGACAACCTGCCGGTGCCGCGCGCGCCCAAGGCGTCAAAGGGCTATTCGCCGGACTGGGGCTATTCCAGGTCGCGCGACAACTACGGCGTGCTGCGCGCCGAATACGACATCACCCCGCAACTGACGGTGTTCGGCGGCGTGGGCTACCGGCGCAGCGAGAACCGCTACCTGTACGCCGATCCCATCGTGGTCGGCCAGGGCGGCGAACTGCTGATGCGGCCGTATTACTGGCCCAGCTTCGAGCAGAACACATCGTCGGTGTGGGGCGCGCGCGGCAATTTCAATACCGGGCCGGTCAAGCACGAGGTGAGCCTGAGCTATTCCACGTTCGAGCAGCGCGCCGGCTATTACGACTACTACATCTTCGGCATGTCGCCGTCCAACCTTTACGACCCGGTGGAAATTCCCAAGCCGTCCATCGACGGCCTATCGAGTTCGCCGCCGCGCACCTCGCTGCTGAAGCTGCCCACGATCGCGCTGGCCGACACGCTGTCGTTCGCCGACGACCGCGTGCAGCTCACCGCCGGCGTGCGCCACCAGACGGTGAAGGCCACCAACTACAGCTATGTGACGGGCAAGGAGACCTCGCACTACGACAAGTCGGCGGTGACGCCGGCGTTCGGCCTGGTGGTCAAGCCGTGGGACCATGTCTCGCTGTACGCCAACTACATCGAAGGCCTGACCACCGGCCCCATCGCCCCGGCCGGCACGTCCAACGCGGGCGAGATCTTCGCGCCGATCAAGACCAAGCAGGTCGAGGCCGGCGTGAAAGTGGACTTCGGCTCGGTGACGACCACCTTGGGCCTGTTCCAGATCAAGCAGCCCGCCGGGCTGACCACGTTCAGTGGCGGCGTGACGCGCTATGACGTCAGCGGCGAGCAACGCAATCGCGGGGTGGAGCTGAATGCGTTCGGCGAACTCGCGCCGGGCGTGCGGCTACTGGGCGGCGTGACGTATATCCAGCCGAAGATGACGCGCACCGCCAGCGCCGACACCGAAGGCAACAGCGCCGTGGGCGTGCCGCGCTGGATGGCCAACATCGGCATGGAATGGGATCCGTCGTTTGCGCCCGGGGTGACGCTGAGCGCCCGCGCGCTGTCGACCAGCTGGCAATACCAGAACCTGGAAAACACCCGCCGCATCCCCGGCTGGACGCGCTGGGACCTGGGCGTGCGCTATGCGACGCGCGCGTTCGACCATCCCGTGACGCTGCGCGCCACGGTCAACAACGTGTTCGGCAAGGACTACTGGTCGTCGGCGTCCGAGGGCTATCTGCGCCTGGGATCGCCGCGCTCGGTGATGCTGTCGGCGTCGGTGGACTTCTAGGCGGCTGGCGGGGCGTCGATACCCGACGGATACCGGGCCGTGGCGATGGCTCGGTATCCGTGGCTTCACGGCACGTCGGCACGGGACGGCAAAGCCCGGCCCGGCCGGCAAACGCCCTATGCGTGCTGGCCCAACGCCTTCGCAATCCGATGCCGCCCCACCGTCGTCTTCGGCACCTTGAACGGAAACCAGCTACGCACGTCCTCGTCCAGCCCGATCCCGTGCATGTAGTTGTAGATCGCCTTCTTCAGCGCCCGTCCCAGCGCGTCGTGATCCACCCCGGTCGGGTCGTCGAAGCCGATGTCGTTCTTGGCGAACGTCACGTCCGGCAGCGGCCGCAGCGTCACGCCGTATTCCTCGGGGTTCAGCCCCACCGGGGAATGCACCGTACAGGCGAAGCGGTGGAAGAACCCGCTCTGGATACAGCCGTTTTCGAACAGCTGGCGCACGTATTCCAGCGCGTCGACGGTGTCCTGCACGGTCTGCGTGGGAAAGCCGTACATCAGGTAGGCGTGCACCAGGATGCCGGCGTCGGTGAAGGCGCGGGTCACGCGCGCCACCTGGTCGACCGACACGCCCTTCTTCATCAGGTTCAGCAGGCGGTCCGAGGCGACCTCCAGGCCGCCCGAGACGGCGATGCAGCCGCTGTCGGCCAGCAGTTCGCATAGCTCGGGGGTGAAGGTCTTCTCGAAGCGGATGTTGCCCCACCACGAGATGCCGGCGTTGCGCGCGATCAGTTCCGTGGCCAGGGCCTTGAGGGACTTGGGCGGCGCGGCCTCGTCGACGAAGTGAAAACCCGTCTGGCCGGTTTCCTGCACGATGGCCTCGATGCGGTCGGCCAGCACGGTGGCCGAGGCGCCTTCGTAGCGGCCGATGTAGTCCAGGCTGACATCACAGAAGCTGCACTTCTTCCAGTAACAGCCGTGGGCCACGGTCAGCTTGTTCCAGCGGCCGTCGCTCCACAGGCGGTGCATGGGGTTGAGCATGTCCAGCAGCGACAGGTAGCGGTCCAGCGGCAGGCCGTCCCAGGTGGGCGTGCCGACTTCGGCGAAGGCGACGTCGGGCTCGACCAGGTTGACGTAGCGCACCGCGCCGCTGTCGGCGTCGCGCAGGAAGGTGCGCACCAGGCGCTGGCGCGAGCGCTTGCCTTCGACGTGTTCCATCAGCGCCAGCAAGGGGCGCTCGCCGGCGTCGAGACTGACGAAGTCGAAATAGTCGAAGACGCGCGGGTCTTTCAGTTCGCGCAGCTCGGTGTTGACGAAGCCGCCGCCCAGCACGGTGATGATCCTGGGGTCTTGCGCCTTGATGGCCTGGGCGATGCGGAAGGCGGCGTAGACGGCGCCGGGGAATGGCACCGACAGCAGCACCATGGTGGGCTGGTGGCGCGCCAACGCTTCCAGGGTCAGGTCGCGCAGGGTGTCGTCGACCAGGTTCAGCGGCGCGGCCAGCGCTTCGGCCAGCGGGTCGAAGGTCGGCTGGCTGCCGGCCAGCGATTCGGCGTAGCGCACGAATTCAAAACGCGGATCGATGGCGTCGCGCAGCACGTCGGCCAGGTCGTTCAGGTACAGCGTGGCCAGGTGCTTGGCGCGGTCCTGCAAGCCCAGGGCGCCGAAGGCCCAGCCCAACGGGTCGCCGCCCTCGTCGTCCATGTACACATCCAGCGAAGCGAAGCGCGGGCCTTCAGGCAGGAAGTTACGGCCAACGATGCGGTGGGCCAGCGTCGAGTCGCGCCCTTGCAGGAAGGCGATCACCGGGGCGATGGTGGCCAGGTAGCGCGGCTGCATGGCGACGAAGGCCTGGATCGCGGGAGTGTGCTTGTCCAGCGGCAACGCATCCACCCTGGCCGCCACGGCGCGCAGGCCGTCGGGCGACAGCAGGCGCAAGACCAGCGCCAACGCCAGGTCTTCCTGCGTGGCCGTGACGCCGCGGGAGCGCAGGAAGCCGGTCAGGTAGGCGGTGGACGGGTATGGCGTATTGAGCTGCGTCATCGGCGGGATGACGGACAGCACGCGTAGGGGCGTGGCAGACATGAGACACGGCGGGAAATGCCGTCAAAGCGAGGATCGAGGGGGGATTATAGTTACCGGCGAGTCCGTGCCGGCGTGACACGGAAACACAAGGGGCATCGCGTGCTGAACGGGGCCGGTGGTGATTCGGTATTGCGTGATGCCTGCCGATCAGCGCCCGGATACTGATCCGGTATATTCGTTTCACTATCAGCGGGCGCTGCCGCCGCCTGCGATGGAACCTCAGAAACCAAGTCGATACAGGATCCCCCGATAACAATGCCCAATCCGAAACCCGCCCTGTCTGCCCCCCGGCTGCGCCGTTCCGCCCTGGTTCTTCCCCTCGTCCTGCTGGCCGCCTGCGCCGCCCCGACCACGTATCGGCAGGACGTCAGGGGCATTCCGGTCAAGGGAGAACCACTCACCACCGATCCCCCCTACGTGCTGGAAAAGCTGGTGCCCTTGCTGTCCATCACCAGCGGCTGCAAGGAGACGCCGAAATCCGTGGCTGTCGCGCTGGTCAGCAAGTCCGACGACATCCGCGCCAACGCCGCCGGCACCGCGCTGATCTCGGGATCGGCGCGGGAGGCATGGAATTTCGAGGCCTGCGCCCGGACGATTCCGATGTACGTCACGTATACGTTCACGCCGGATGGGCGGACGGCGTATAAATTCTCGGCGAAATGATTCGGCAGACGGCCCGCTGAAAGGCGTCGGGCGGGAAACGGCCTCCCGACGCCACAATGCCGTGAAGGTTCCACACGGCCGCCGCGCCAAATGTCTCATCATTTGCGGCGATTCGTCTCACCGGGCCAGGTCATGCGCTCAGGGCGGAAGACCTCGGGGTAAATTCGGCCGGGAATTCCCTCTCAAGCCGGCCATTCCTGTTCCGTGTCCGAACCCGCACCGCCCTACGCGCCATCCATCAAGCTGCGCAGTTTCCTGCAGATGGCCCCTTACCTCGCCAGTCGAGGCGTGTCCCCGCTCGAGTTCTTCAAGCGTCTGGGCATCTCGCCGAACATTTTCCAGAACCCCGATATCTGGCTGCCCCGACAGGCCTGCTTCCACATCGCGAATGAAATGGCCCGCATTACGCAGGACCCGTTCGGCGGCGCCCATGTGGGGCAGTTGACCGAACTGCGTTCGCTCGGGGCATGGGGCCACCTGGTCTTGCGTTCGGCCAATATCGCGCAAGCGTGCGCCATGGCCGCCAACAATGCGGAAATGCTGCACCAGGGCGGCAGGGTCCGCATCGTCACGGAGGGCCGCAGCACCCGGCTGGTTCACAGCTTCACCAGCCGGCTCGACGCGGATCCGCGGCAGTTCATCCTCGGCAGCCTGGCCGTGCTGCGGAAGATTCCCCTCATGGCCGGCGACGCCTCGGCCATACGGGTGCATCTGAAAACGCCCCGGACACGGGGCGACGACGCCCTGGAGGCGAGCCTGGGGCCGAACATCGTGACCGGCGCCGAGCATGACATGATCGAATTCGACCGCGATCTGCTCGACAGCCCCCTGCGCACATTGAAGGACGATGCCAGCAAGATCACCGCGGCGCTGGAATGCGCGATCAATACGGCGAGCCTGCTCGCCACGCATATGTCCGATCAGGACAAGGCCAGACTCGCCTGGATCGCCAGGACCATCGGCCTGTCGCCGCGCACGCTGCAACGACGCCTCAAATCCAGCGGCGTCGATTTCGACGCCTTGCACGACGAGACGCGCCGATGCGAGGCGCTGCGGCTCATGGGGCAACACCGCTATTCCGCCACGGAAATCGCCTACATGATCGGCTACAGCGATCCCTCGCATTTCACGCGCGCGTTCAAACGATGGACCGGGCAGAACCCCGCGCGCTTCCGGGCGGCGCTGCGCCACCGCGCCTGACCCGAAGCCTCGGTGGCGGGACGGGCCGGCGCGCATGCGCTTTCTGGCGTGAGTTTTGGGCGCCGGCCTTTGGCGCCGGCCTTTTTGGCCCCCGTTTTTGGCGCCCGCGTTTTGGCGCCCGCGTTTTTGGCACCCGCGTTTTTGGCACCCGCGTTTTTGGCACCAAATGGCAAGCCCGCCGCGGACCGTTCTTGTACAGTCCGCCTCGACCCTCCCGCAGCCCAGGCAAGCCACGCGCGAGCAGCGCGTAAGCGCTTTGGAATGCGGCATCAAGCCCCTATGATCGAAGGACCTCAATGTCACGCACCTCCGCCTCCCGCCTCGTTGTCCTGACGATGGCCATTGCCGGCGCCGCCCACGCGCAGTCCTCTCCCGATGCCGCCATCCCGGTGGGCGTCGACAATTTCGTGCGGGCCGAGACCGACCTGTACATGGCGAAAATCGTGGCCGATGGCAGCTTCGGGCGGTTCGTCCATAGCCGCGAGCCGGTTTCGATCGACGCGCAGAATGTCATCCGCATGAACCGGGACACGCTGTATTCAAGCGCCGTGTTCGACCTGGATGCCGGCCCGGTGACTATCACCCTGCCCAAGACCGGCAAGCGCTTCATGTCGATGCAGGTGGTCGACCAGAACCATTACGTGCCGGCTGTCTTCTACGGCGCCGGCCGCCATACCCTGAGCAAGGAGGCGATTGGCACCCGCTATGTCTTCGTGGCGATCCGCACGCTGGTCGATCCCGCCTCGCCCGAGGATATCCGCCAGGTGCATGCGCTGCAGGACGCCATCGCCGTCGACCAGGTCCGCACGGGCGAATTCGTGGTGCCGAAGTGGGACGCGGCCAGCCAGAAGACCGTTCGCGATGCGCTGCTGGTGCTGGGTTCGACGGTGCCCAACTACAACCGCGCGTTCGGCACGAAGGACAGCGTCGACCCCATCCAGCACTTGATCGGCACCGCCACGGGCTGGGGCGGAAACCCCGCCAAGGACGCCACCTATCTCGGCGGGGCCGTGCCCGACAATGATGGCAAGACCATCTATCGGCTCACGGTCGGCCAGGTGCCCGTCGACAGCTTCTGGTCGGTCAGCGTCTACAACGCGCAAGGCTACTTCGAAAAGAACCCGTATGGCGCCTACTCGTTGAACAACCTGACCGCCAAGAAAAGCGCCGACGGCTCGATCGCCATCCAGTTCGGCGGCTGCGACGGCAAGATCCCGAACTGCCTGCCCACGATGGCGGGCTGGAACTACACCGTCAGGCTGTATCAGCCGGGCCAGGCGATCCTGGACGGCCGCTGGCGCTTTCCGGAGCCGCAACGCGTCTCGCCCTAGCCTTCGAGGCGCCCGATTTGGAGTAAAACGTCACCATGACCTGCCTGGAAGCGTTCATTTCCACCGATGGCATTGCCCCCTCGCTTCGTAATGATTACTGGCGCGAGGTGACGCGCCCGTTCTGCGACACGACCGTGGTCTCCAGCGACAAGGGGGCCACGCTCGAGGGCACCATGCGCATCCGCCACCTGGGCGGGTTGACGCTGGGCGCCACGACCTTCAATGCGCAGCGCTACAAGCGCGACCGGCCGACGATCGCCCGCAGCGGGCTGGACCATTATCTGGTGCATGTCGTGGTCGCGGGCTCCATACATGGGGATTTCGACGGCCGCGATGTGGTGGCGGGCCCGGGAGGCATCTGCTTCATCGACCTGGCGCGCGCCTACCACTGCCAGGTGGACGCCGGGCAACGCCTGGCGATGACGATTCCCCGGGCCGGTATCAACCAGGCGCTGGGCGCGCGCGACCTTCACGGACTGGTGCTGCAGGCGGGCAATCCCATGACGCGCCTGCTCAAGGATTACCTTTGCGGCTTCCACGCGGTCTCGGGCCAGCTCTCCGCGAGCGAAGACGCCGCGGCGCTGGAGGCGCTGGGCACGCTGCTTTCCGCGGGCCTGGTCACCACGGCGCCTGTCGAGCATTCGCCGACCTCGGTGCTGGGCCAGGCATTGCGCATGCGCGTGCTGGACTATATCGACCATCAATTGACGCAGCCCGATCTCGGCCCGGAGCGGCTGATGCAACGGTTCCGGGTGTCGCGCGCGCATCTCTACCGCGTCTTTGCCGACCTGGGCGGCGTTGCCCACGTCATCAAGCGCAAGCGGCTGGATGCGGCCTATGCCCGCCTGGTCGATCCGCGCCACGCCGCGCAACCGGCGAGCCAGGTCGCGGCGCATTTCGGTTTTCGGGACATGGCGCGATTTCGCAAGTCATTCATTGCGCGCTTTGGCCTGGCGCCAGACGAGGCCAGCGACAGCGGCCGGCGGGGTTGTCCGCCCGCCACCGACGGCGACAACGCGCTGTCCAGCCATTTTTCCGCGCACAGCCGGCCGTGAGCCGCTCAAACGCCGCGCGGACTCAAAACCGGTAGGACAGCCCCAGGATAGGCCCCTGCTGGATGACGTTGTAGACAAAGCCATTCCGATTGAAGTTGACGCCCAGCGCGCGGTATCCCAGCACCGCCGCCAGGTCTGACTTGAACTGATAGGCCACCGCGGCCGTCGCGTCCCAGTCGAGCTTGGCCTGCCCCGCGCCCACCACGCCCCAGCCGGTCAGGTACCAGTGGTCGCTCAGGGCATATTGCCCCCGCAGGCCGGCGACCGCGTCGATCCAGGTGGCGCTGTCGCGCTCGCCACGGCCATCCAGCAGGCCGCCTTTCACGGAGAGCCTGGTGCTCGCGTACCAGAGCCGTCCGCCGCCGATGACGTCAAGGTGCCCCTGGTCGCCCCCGAGCACTTCGTACCCCGCCCCGAAGAAGCCGGAGAAGGGCTTGGACGTGACATCGACGCGCCTGCCGAGCACGCCGCGCCCGATGCTGCCGCCGGCGGAGAGCTGCGCGTACATGACATCCGCGACCAACGAGAAGCGCTGATAGCGCGCCTCCATCGCCCCCATGAAAGCCAGGTCCAGCTCGCTCATCACGTCGCTGAAGCTGGAGTCCAGGCGGGTCGCTGGCTGGCCGAACTGGCCCACCGTCCCGCGGATGCCTGACGCCCAGGCGTAGGGGCTGGCGTTGAATTGCCACTGCGCGGCCGAGCGCGATGACTTGTCCATCAATGGGCTGATCGGCAGGGCGCCATCGGCGAACGCGGCCTGGCATAGGCCCAGCGCCAGACTCGGGGCAATCAGGGCGGCGAAAAAGGATTTCATGGTGTCTCGATGCGGCAGCGTGATAAGGGGAGAACGCGTCATCGCGGTTGCGACAGCGCCGCTTCCTCCGCCGCGCAATCCAGGCCCGGCGCCGACCCGGCGGCCTGCATCGCCCGCACCTCCTGGCGCGCGCCATTCAGGTCCGCCACGAACTCGGCGTTGTCACGCAGCAGCGCCACCGTGGCCGCGCCCATCGTGCGGCCGGCGTCCACGTCGCTTTGCCAATGCGCGTTGCAGATGACCCGGCTTTGCCCGAACTCCAGGCCGCGCCGCAGCAGGCGATTGGCGCGCTCGGGATTGACTTCGGCCAGCACCAGCGCCCAGGCCCAGCCCGCCGCCGTGTGCCCCGACGGGTATGAGCCATCCTTGCGCAACAGCGGTTCCTGTTCCGGAAAGCACGTGCCTTCATCGTGGACCACGAACGGCCGCGCGCGGTTGTAGGTGTTCTTGACGCCGTAAGTGGACAGTCCGGCATCGGTAAGCACTTTCTGCATCAGCCGGTACAGGTGCGGGGTCTGCCCTTCGGTGATGGCAAAGCCCATGGCGCACGAGAAACTGCGGGCCGGTTGCGGAAACTGCAGATCCGCATCCAGGCGGGCCAGCGTGGCGCGCGCGGAATTGCGCAGGGGCACGGTCGCCGCCCTGGCCTCTTCATCGCGCGCCAGCGCCGCGCTGGCCGCGGCGGGCGGCGGCCCGAGCAGTTCCAGGCTGTCGGGCAGGCGCTCTTTTGGCAGATAGCCCGGCGCCAGCTGAAAATGCGGGTCCGTGATCGCGGGATCCGGCTCGTTCCCCGCCCCGCTTGCGAGCGCGGCGCCGATACCGAGGGAGAGAAAGAGAGCGCAGCCTGCCTTGCGACGTAGTTTTGCGAGCATGGATGATCTTGAGCATCAGTCGAATTGCGGAACGCTTCATCGCGGCCGGTCGCGCCGTGGCGACCGTCTGGAGCGTGAAAGCGTGGGCGAATTTACACGGATGATCGAGATAAGAAACGCAAATACCGCGCGCTGAGACAGAACGGCGCGATTAATGGGACATTGTGCGTCGTGGGGGCCGTCCGCGCGGGACGCAGGCCGCTTTTCTCCGGTCATTGCAGGCGTCACCGATGCGCCCGCCATGCCAGGCTCACTTGCCGCCGTCTCCAAACAGATCCGCCTGCCGCGCCTGCGCCGGCGCCAGCACATACCCGATCTCCTCCGCCACCTCGCGCAGAATTCCCTGCGCCAGGTTGAACGCGGTATTGGCCGCCGGCACGCCCGCGTAGATCGCGTTCTGCAGCAGCACTTCCTTCAGTTCATCCGGACTCAGCCGCGATTCGTCCTTCGCCGTCAGGGCGGCGCGCACGTGCAGCTCGAATTCCTCCCAGCGGCCCAGCGACAGGGTCACCGCCAGCACCATCATGCGCCGCGCCTTGTGCGGCAGGCCCGGACGGCTCCAGATGTCGTGCCAGGCGTAGCGGGTGATCAGGTTCTGGTAGTCGGCGGTGAAGGTGGTGGCGCGGTCCAGCGAGCGCTGCACCCATTCTTCTCCCAGCACGGCGCGGCGGTTGGCCAGGCCGCGCTCGAAATCGTCTTCCCGGCTCATTGCGGCATCTCCTTGGGGGCTTGCATCGGCGGGGCGGGCAACGGCGCTGCCCGCCCCCTCCGATCAGTTCACGGTGATGTTATTGGTTTTCACGACCTCGGCCCAGCGGACCTGCTCGGCGTCGACGAACTTGGCGAAGTCCGCCGCGCTGCTGCCGACCGGGGTCAGGCCGAGCTTGGCGAGCTTGTCGCGGGTTTCGGGGCGGGCCAGCGCTTTCTGCACCAGGTCCTGCAACTTGGCGACGACTTGCGGGTCGCCGCCCGCGGGCAGGAAGAAGCCGTTCCATTCGACGACGTCGAAGGCCTTGACGCCGCCTTCGCTGACCGTGGGCACGTTGGGCAGGTCGGGCATGCGCGCGGCCGACGAGACGGCCAGCGCCTTGAGCTTGCCGGTGCTGACGTAGTTCAGGCTGGACGCGGCGTTGGCGAAGTAGACGTCGACCTGCCCGCCCATGACGTCGACGATGGCCGGCGCGCCGCCCTTGTACGGGACGTGCACGACGTCGATCTGGGCATCCTTCTTGAGCAGTTCGGCGGCCATCTGCGCCAGGCTGCCCGGGCCATACGAGGCATACGTGTAGCGGCCGGGATTGGCGCGCGCGGCCTTGATGAAGTCCGGCAGGCTGTTGAAGGCCGAGCCGGTGGCGGCGACCAGGATGTTGGGCACGCTGACGGCCTGCGAGACGGGAATGAAGTCCTTCTTGGCGTCGTAGGGCAGCTTGCGCAGCACGGGGTTGATGGAGAACGCGGAGGCGTCGTACAGCACGGTGTAGCCGTCGGGTTTGGCGCGGGCCACGTAGGCGGCGCCGATGGAGCCGCTGGCGCCGCCCTTGTTCTCGATGACGACGCTTTGGCCGGCGACTTCACCCATGCCTTGCGCGATGATGCGGGCGGCGTTGTCGGCGCCGCCGCCGGCCGAGTACGGCACCACCACGGTGATGGGCTGGTCGGGGTAGCCGGCGGCCTGGGCCGCGCCCAGGGTGCAGGCCAGGCCCAACGCGGCGGCCACGGGACGCAATGCGGCCAGGGCCGCGTGACGGGTTTTCTTCATGTGTGCTCCTCACGTCTCCCCTGCGGGGATGTTGAATCGATCAAGGATCGTGGCGCGATCCGCCCGAGGTCAGACGGTCGCGATGGGGTTGACCGGCGCGCCCACCAGGCCGGGCACGTACATCGGTGCGGCGGTCAGGAAGAAGGCGTGGCGGCCATGCTGGCGCAGCCAGCGCGCCAGCGGGGTCAGATGCCAGAGTTCGCCGAGCGGCAGGCCCAGCTTGAACAGGCATTGTTCGTGCAGCGGCAAGAGCGGCCCGCTGCCCGATTCCAGGTGATGGTTGCGCAGTTCCACCGCGTGGTTGTCGGCGGCGATGGCGGCGATGCGGCTGTCCTTGATCCAGGCGAGCAATTGCGCGTCGGCGCCGTCCAGCACGCAGCAGCTGGTCTTGAGCCGTTCCTGTTCGTCGTCGCCCAGGGTGAGCGCCAGGTCGGCCAGGCCGGTGTGCAGGCACAGGATGTCGCCGGGACGCGCCTGCACGCCGTCGGCCTGCATCACGTCCATCAGGTCCTGGTACGAGACCTTGCGATGCGCGTCGCCGAAGCGGGCGCGCAGGTCGACCATGACGCCGCGGCCCTGGATGCCGTGCCGCGCCATGGGCGCGATGGACAGGTCCTGCGTGCCGGTGAAGCCGTCGGCGCGCGGTTCGCTGACGGTAAACCCGTTGTAGCCGGTGGGCTGCGGCTGGCCGGTGCCGTGGGCGTCGTACATCGCGCCGACGTGGCCCAGGGCGTCCCATTGCGTGGAGTACTGCGGCGACAGCGTGACGCGGTCGTCGCTGACGACGTCGGTGGCGCCCGGCACGTCGCGCGCCAGGGGATAGCGGTAGACCGGCACGCCGTTCTTCTCGGCGGGCTGGATCACCGGGCCCTTGCGCCGCGGGTTGAGCACGGGCGCGCGCGGCACCGTCAATGGCAGGCTCAGGGAAAAAGACAGCCCTTCCCGGATTTCCGCGACGGCGGCCAGGCGCGCCTGGCGGTCCAGGTGGTTCAGGGTGCCGAGCTGGTCGTCGTCGCCGAAATCACCCCAGTTGGAGCCTTCGGGACGCTTCTGGTAGCGTGGACGCATTTTTTTGTCTCCTCGTTCTGTCTCGGACGAGTCTTGTGATCGTTTTGCTGGCTATTGCACCACCGAGGATTGCCGCAGTCGGTCGATTTCGGACGCGGTGTATCCCAGGGTGGACAGAATTTTTTCGCTGTGTTCGCCCAGGCCGGGCGCGCCGCGCCGCGTCCCAGACTCGCCGCGTCCCGCTCCGGAGTCGCCGTGCCCTGCCCCGGGCTCGCCGACGGGCGTTTGCGCGGCGTCGCCGAAATGGGCCCATTGCGCCAGGCCGAGGCAATCGCCGGCCTGCGGGTTGTGGTACGGACGCATGAGTCCCATGGCCTCGACCTGGGGATGGTCGAACATGTCCTCGACCGGGCGCACTTCGGCGCAAGGCACGCTCTGCCCAAAGCGCTCGGCCCATTCGCGCGCCGATGCGCGCGACAGCGCCTGGCGCACCCGCGGCACCAGCACGGCGGCCTGCGCCGCGCGCTTCTTGACGGAGTCGTAGTCGGGGTGTTCGGCCAACTCAGGCAGGTCGAGGTGGCCGCACAGCGCGCGCCAGAAATGCGGCGTATTGGCCGACAGGTACAGGTGGCCGTCGCGGGTGGGATGGATACCGGTGATGCCGCCCGAGCGCATGTCGCGCTCGATGTGACGCGATTCGCCGTCGGCCCACACCAGGCGGGCCGACTGCATCGCCAGCGCGCTGCCCAGCAACGAGACTTCGATCGCCTGGCCGCGTCCGGTCTTCTCGCGGCGGTAGAGGGCCGCCGCCACGCTGTTCGAGATCAGCGCGGCGCCGCAGTAATCGACCACCGAGCCGTACAGCACCTCGGGCGGACCGTCGGCCTTGGCCTGGGCCGCGCACATGCCGGTCATGGACTGCAGCACCTGGTCGTAGCCGGCGTGGCGCGCCATCGGGCCGACCGCGCCATAACCAGTCATGGCGCAATAGACCAGGCGCGGGTTGACCGCCGACAGCGTGGCGAAGTCGATGCGCAGGCGCTCGGGCACGCCGGGCCGGAAGTTGTGGACCAGCACGTCGGCCTCGCGCACCAGGCGCAGCAGGATCTCGTGGCCGGCGGCTTCCTTCAGGTTCAGGCACAGGCCGCGCTTGTTGCGGTTGATGCCCAGGAAGGCGCGGCTTTCGCTGGCCAGCGTCGACGGGTATTTGCGCAGGTTGTCGCCTTCGGGCGGCTCGACCTTGATGACGTCGGCGCCCATGTCGCCCAGCAGGGCGCAACCATAGGGGCCGGCGATATAGGCGCTCAGGTCCAGGACCTTGATGCCGGCCAGCGGCAGGTCGGCGGGGGATGCTTGTTGCATGGGGAATTCACTCATTGTCGGTGTCGGGACCGGCCTCACGCTACCCGGCCGGCGGCCAGCAGCACGTCCTGGGCGCGGCGCACGAACGGGGCGTCGATCATCTTGCCGTCGAGCAGGAAGGCGCCGACGCCGTCATGCTCGCGGCTGGCGGACACGATGCGCTCGGCCTGCGCGACCTCTTCGGCGTTGAAACCGAACACCTCGTTGGCGATGGCGATCTGGCTGGGATGCACGCACGACTTGCCCAGGAACCCGAGCGAGCGCGCCAGTTGCGCCTCGGCCCGAAAGCCGTCGGCGTCGCGCACGCGGGCATAGGCCGCGTCCATGGCGTACTTGCCGGCGCACCCCGCGGCCAGGCGCAGCGACAGCATCACCATGCGCAGCGTGTCGGGCTGGTAGCGCTCGATGCCGAGCGGCTCGAACAGGTCGGCCAGGCCCAACTGCAAGCCGGCAACGCGGGGATGGGCCGCGGCCAGTTGCGCGGCGTCGGCCAGCGCCCGCGGGGTTTCGACGGTGACCAGGAATTCACCGGCGAAGCCCGCTTCCATGGCCTCGTCGATCGCGGCGCGCAACGCGGCGGCGCTTTCGACCTTGGGCAGGTTCAGCACGTCGATGGGCAGGCCGCGCAGCGCAGCCAGGTCGGCGGGATAGTCGGGGGTGTCCGCGGCGTTGACGCGGACGATAATTTTCTTGGGATGTTGCGCATTGGCCGTGGCGACCGCGGGCGCGCCCAGCCAGGCGGCCAAAGCGGCGCGGGCTTCCTGCTTGCGGGGCGGCGCGACCGCGTCCTCCAGGTCGAAGGACAGCGCATCGGCCGCGCTGACCAGGGCCTTGTCGAACAGTTCCGGACGCGAGGCCGGGACGAAAAGCTTGCTTCTCATTGATGTCTCCTGGGGGCATTGTGGCGCTGGAGACGTGCGATCGGGGACAGCCAAATTACGATAAGACGATAGAATATCTATCATCATGAACACCGACTTCCTGCACACGCTGGCCGCCGTGGCGCGCCATGGCTCCATGGCCGAGGCCGCCCGCCGCCTGGGGCTGACCCACGGCGCGGTGGCGCAGCAGATCCGCAAGCTGGAACAGGAGCTGGGCGTGGCGCTGGTGGCGCGCGCCGGCCGCACCGTGCACCTGACCGCCAAGGCCACCGAACTGATCGGGCCGATGCGCGAGGTGCTGGAGCGGATCGAGAAGATCCGCTACCTGGCGCGCTCCGACGAGATGATGGGCGAGCTGCGGCTGGGCGCCGGCAACACGGCGCTGAATTCGATGGTGCCGGCCATCCTGGAACACCTGGTGCGGCGCCATCCTTTGATCAACGTCGAGATCCAGCCTGGCCATTCGGCGCGCTTCTACCCCGCCATCGAAAGCGGTGAACTGGACGCCGCCATCGCGCTGGAAGCGCCCTACCCGCTGTCCAAGAGCCTGGGCTGGCAGTTGCTGCGCGAAGAACCTTACGTGCTGGCGGCGGCGCCGCGCCATGCCGGGCGCCACCCGCACAGCCTGCTGACGGCGGAGCCGTTCATCCGCTACCAGCGCAGCGACTGGGGCGGCCAACACATCGACGATTACCTGCGGCGCGTCGGCATCACACCGCGCGAACGGTTCGAGCTGAACGCCATCGAATCGATCGCGGTGATGGTCAGCCGCGACCTGGGCGTGGCGATCCTGCCGCGTTCCACCAACGGCGCGATCGAACGGCTCGGCCTGCTCGCCCTGCCGCTACCCGAGCCCTGCGAGCCGCGCCGCTTCGGCCTGATCTGGTCGCGCGGATCGCCACGGCTGGCGCTGATCCGCGCCTTCCGTGACATTGCCGTTGTAGAGTATGGCAACGCGGGCGCCTGACCCGCGGGTTCCTGGACGCACCAGGCCTGTCTGGACCTGTTCGGTCCCACGGACCTGGTCGCGCTGTCGCGCGACGACCTGTTCAAGGGCTACCAGTCCGGCAAGATCGAACACGCGTGCGTGCCCGTCACGACGTCGGTCGTCGGCGTAACGCGCTATCTGGACGCCGTGCTGGACCTGCCGGACGTAATGATCGTGGCCGAGTATCCAAAGATGCTGGGTTATAGCCTGCTGGCCAGGCCCGGCACCAAGTTGGCGGACGTCAAGGAAGTGCTGGCGCATCCGGTCGCGTTCGAGGAAGTCAAGCCGTGGGTCGATCGCGAGATGCCCGCGGTCAAGCGCACCGAAGCGGCCGGCGGCGGCGCCGCCGCCAAGACGGTGGCCGACAGTCCGGGCCATGACAAGGCGTCGTTCGGCCCCAAGGTCGGCGCATCGGTCTATTCGCTGGTGTCGCTGGTGGATGGCATCGAGCAAGGGCCGCACAACGTGACCCGCTGGTGGGTGCTGGGCCGCGCGATGCCCGCGCCGACGGGGCGCGACAAGACCTCGCTGCTGGTCGACACGTCGGACGACAGGTTCAACGACACCCTGGCGGCGCTGGTCGACGCCAAGGTGCCGGTGCTGACCCTCTACGAGCGACCCAGCAAGAAGACGCTGGACACGCATCGCTACGTGATCGAGGTGGCCGGCCACGCCCGGCAGGAGCCGCTGGCGTCCGTGCTGGCGGCCCATCCGGGGATACGGTTGTTGGGTTCGTACCCGCGCAAGTGAATCCGCGCTCGTCGGCCTGACGAAAAATCCCGTTGCACTTTATTGGGGACACACGCAAATCCGCCATCGATAATGCGGACCTTCCCTCGTCAGCGCGTGCGCGCAACGCTGCCGAGCCATAACAAGCGCCGAGCCCGCAAGCCCGGCCAGCCACACAGGATTCGATTCAATGAGCAGTATTTTTCCAGGCGATCTTTGGTCCGTGGGCGAAGCCCGCATCAACGATCTGTTGGTCGTGGTCCGTTTCCGCACCGGCCTGCCGCCTGCGCCCGCGCGCCAGGTCAACGAGAACCTGGTCATCATTTCCTGGCCGTACACGGGCATCGAAAACGGCATGCCCAATGAAGCAGACAAGCAAAGCACCAACGCCTTCGAAGAAGCCATCGAGCGCAGCTTCGACGACTCCGCGCTGGCGGTGCAGGTGGCTTGCCTGACCGGCAACCACCAGAAGGAATGGCGTTTCTACACGCACGACGTCGAGGCGTTCCTGGACGCGTTCAACGCCTGCCTGGCGGGGCATCCGGTCTATCCCATCCAACTGCACATGTACAAGGATCCCGAGTGGAATGCCTTGGCGGGATTGCAGCCACAGGGCTCGGATCAGCTGCATTGAAGGCCAAGCCGGTTTGAGCCTGCCGGGTATCGATCCCGGCGGGTCCCCTCTCGAAAACCAGCATCGCTTTTCTCCATAATTATGAATTATGCTGGGCGGGCACCCTGATTCCCACCCTGGAGATCCGCATGCCCGCAGCCGCAATTTCCCGCCGCTTGATCCAATTGGACGCTTTCGGAGACGTTGGCGTGCTCCAGCTTCGGGAAGAAGCAATCGCCCCGCCCGCCCAGGGGGAAGTCCAGCTTCGGCAGATCGCCATGGGCTTCAACTACATCGATATCTATCAGCGTTCCGGAAAATATCCCCTGCCCCTGCCGACGGGGCTGGGACATGAAGCCGCCGGCGTGGTGGAAAGCGTCGGGCCGGGCGTGACGGATTTCCGCGTGGGCGACCGCGTCATTTACATGAACGCCGGCATCGGCGCCTACACCGACCGCCGCAATGTGGACGCCACCAAGCTGGCGCACATTCCCGACGGCGTCGATGAATTGAATGCGGTAGCCGTGTTCTTCAAGGCCATGACGGCCGAATACCTGCTGCGCAGGACCTATCCCGTGAAGGCCGGCGATACCGTGCTGGTCCATGCCGCCGCGGGTGGCGTGGGGCAAGTCCTGAGCAGCTGGGCCAAGGCCCTGGGCGCCGTCGTCATCGGCACGGCGGGATCGGACGAGAAATGCCGGATCGCGCGCGAGGCGGGCTGCGACCATGCCATCAACTACAGCGAGGAAGGATGGGTCGAGCGGGTGATCGCGGCCAGCGGCGGCCGCAAGGCGCAGGTGGTGTATGACTCCGTCGGGCGGCATACCTTTCTGGGCTCGCTGGACTGCGCGGCGAA
Organism: Achromobacter sp. 2789STDY5608615; assembly: GCF_001298995.1. Lineage (NCBI taxonomy): Bacteria > Pseudomonadati > Pseudomonadota > Betaproteobacteria > Burkholderiales > Alcaligenaceae > Achromobacter > Achromobacter sp. 2789STDY5608615. The sequence goes on along the minus strand of NZ_CYTY01000033.1, from coordinate 23,917 downwards.
ATTCGGCACCGTCGTGGTGTTCGGCGCGGCATCGGGGCCGGCGCCTGCCATCGACCCCGAACTGCTGAACAAGAAAGGCTGCCTGTTTCTCACGCGGCCTTCCGTGTTTCCACACAATGCCGATGCCGCCACCTTCCGGGCCAACGCCGCGGCTGTCTTCGAGGCGCTGCACAAGGGCTGGATCAAGCCGGCGATCTCGGCCCGCTTCAGCCTGGACCGGATCGCCGATGCCCATCGCATGGCGGAGAAAAGAGAGAACGCGGGCGCCATCGTCATCGTGCCGTAGCGCCCGCGTGTTTCCTCAATACTGATACCGCATCGTCAACGTCGCGCTGCGCCCCGCCGCCCACGCGCCCTGGCTGTAGAAGCCGATCTGCGAGTAGTACTTGCGGTCCATCAGGTTGTTGACGTTCAGCTGCGCCGACAGGCTCTTGTCGAACTTGTAGCGCGCCATCAGGTTGACCAGCGCATAGCTGCCCTGCCCCACGCGCTCTTCGCCATTGGGACCGTTGGCGATCGTGTAGACATGGCTCTGCCAGTTGACGCCGCCGCCCACCGTCAACCGGTTCCAATCGCCCGGCAACTGATAGGTCGTGAACAGGCGCACCAGGCTGCGCGGCTGGTCGGTCTGGATCGGGCTGCCCTCGCCGTCACGCGCGGTCCAGTGCGACCAACCGGCCGCCACGTTCCAGCCCGGCGAGACCTCGCGCGCCCGGCCAGTTACTCGCTCCTGCGCGCTCGACGATCTCATTCCTGGGTAAACGCTTGCGATGCATGAGGCAATCGGGCAGCAACTAGGCCCGATGTTCAGCATTTATCGTGCCATCTTGGGTACGGCTACGCATTCATTAGAGACGCAAACCCAAGCATCGAATTCTCCGGATGCCTTTTTCGACCATCGCGTGCCGTCAAAAACGTAAAACCCGTTCCAGAAAAATCGCGCTGCGTTAGGGTCCTTGCCCGCGCCGGGCACAGGGTTAACGAAACTTCCAGCCAATGGTTGTGGCACACCACTCGCCGATGGGCTGGTCAACTGCATCTGACGAAGTCCCTCAATTAGAGTAATCGTTCCGTCAACCCATACTTTGAGGACTGCACCCGTATTGGGGTCATAAGCACTATCAACGCCAGAATAGAGATCCTGATAGCCGTCCCTGTAATGAGTGAATGTCGCAGTTCTACCACCAGGTCTTGTGCCGGTCACTCCCTTTATTACATACGCCAGGCCTTCCACGTTTCCTGAAAATGAAGTCCCAACAATGGTACTGCCAAAAATGTCCGTATATGTCAGGCCATTGAGCCGATCCAGCAAGCTCATTACCCAAGCGGTGAGCCCCTTTACTTTACTCCATACCGCCTCACCACCCATACGAGGCCAGTCGATAATCACCAACTTGTGATAGAAAGCAAATGCCATAAACGTCGCATACCCGCCTTCCTGCTCGGGAAGCGACTTAAAATCCACCGCTCGCAACGCTTCAAGCAGAGCGCTATCTGCCTCCGCAATCAAATATGCCTCGTTCGGTTGCCCCGCTGCCTTCGCATAAGCGATGTCGTGCGCCTTGCATATTGTGTCGATAATACTCGCCTGGCCTCCCGGAAGCATCAGTACAGGACTGTCCAGCATTTGCTGAATTGTTATATTTGGATTTCTCTGCCCAGCAGACCATCCAGGACCGCACCACTCGCCGTACACAGGCATCCAAGCTGACGCATCAAAAACAGTAAACCCATCAACACCAGTTGATTGTTGTTCTGCAGCCATTTAGCCACCTCATCGAAGTCATGAACAGAAGTGGTAGCGCATTATCAATCAACTCCAATATTGAATTGGCCGAACCGGGCAACAGAGATGCACTTCAAAGAGAAACCACGCCGAGCTTGTATAGCTGAGCCTCGCAGTTTTAGAGATCTACAGCAGACACTTGGATCAATGTCGCTTGCTCCACAGAGGGTATGCGCACGTTCTCCCAGGACTGAGTTTCAAGGCTGAATTTGGCCAATCCCACCCGTTTTTCACCTCGACTCGTGGGAAGATCCCAGAATATTGCCGCCACAAAACGACCTGCCGGGTCCGCCTCGAGTTCTTTGGGGTAGCTGCGCGTACGTGCTCTCCAAATGGTTTGACGCTTATCGGGAGAAACACGCATCAGGCCCTGAGATGGATCTTGAATCGTGCCAGCCCACACAAAGACATTTCCCTGGTCATCAGCGGTCCTAAAACTGGCATTGATGACATTGGGATATTGAACAGGCACTGGATCTTCAAGCTGCCCCCGCCTTAGCGTAAAAATTTCATTGCCATCATATTTCTTTCCATAACCCGGATTTCTTAACCGGGAGCTCGGGCCATAAGAACCAAGAAAGATTTCATTGCCATTGCGATAGAACAATTCTCTGCCACTCAGAAAATCGAACTTCTTGCCAGCAAATAATCTCTCAGACTTAGACGCAAGATCGTATTCCCAAATATTCAAATCCAATAACGAAATCTGCCCGGGAGGCAAAACTCGATCGCTTCTCCAGAAGGCGATTCTCCTTTCGTCCGGAGACATCCCCGGCGAAAGGTTCACACCAGGGGAAACTGGCAAAATTCGAAGATCCGTGCCATCACTTCGCATCATCAGAATTTGAGACGCGCCCACCCCCCGTTCAGCGTCTGCGTAGGTCTTACCATAGATAGGGTTGCGACTCATCAAGATATATGTGCCGCGAGGCGAGTAATGCGCGTAAGAATACGAATAACCTTCAGGCAACACAAAACGGGAGAGTATTCCCGACCCTAAGTTGTAGCGCATGACAAAACAACTATCTTCCTGATCGAGGCATTCCAAAAACAGCCAATACTGACCGTTGGGATGCACACTTAGAGACCGCAGATTCCGGCCCCCGTTTTGCTGTTGGAAAGCGGTTTCGTACTCGGTGATAGTCTCGAACGCTCGCGCCGCGCGCATTGGTTCCACGGTTGATATACATACCGCGGCCATGACCAATGCGAGAACCTTAACCGCCATCTTTACCAACTTTCCAACAATGATCATCGTTCCCTCGCCAGGGGACACAAGGGCCGCCATGCGTTTATCGGCGAGGCGCGCCAGCATCACAAAGAAAATAATGAGATACGATCTCATTCAACTTATAGTGTCAAGTGGGGAGCTGAATATTTAGGACGTACCGACAACACAATATGCGTAGTCAGTCTGTCATTACCTCACCCTCTACCAATCAGGCACTGGCCCACAAGCACCGCCCCACTTTGGAGGTCCAACGCCCTGAGGCGCTATCCTGACTCGCGCTCCTGATGTCGTGAACTGCGGGTTCGGCACGACGAGCCCCGAAACGTTACCGATCCACCGACTTCATATCGCAAGCCGTCTGCCCCACATCGCCGACCCCGCCGAACCGCGCACACCCGGCGTGTTACCTGCCCTCGGCGCGTTCGACAATCGTGCAATAGCATCGCGAAGAAGTATCAGGCGGCGCTAGCACCCTTCGGAACAAATAGGGCATGTGCTCCATTGGCCAGATAGGCGCCGTTCAGGCCATCAAATTTCCGTGCCGCGTCTGGCCACGCAATGAATTTCCGATCAACCCGTGTTCCGCGCTGACCCGTCGCAGCGTCAATTGACACCACCTTCTGTCCGCGCGCCCTTGCCTCATGCAGCACGATCGCCACGAATGCCTCGGTATGCTCGTCACCCGCGGGAATGGACGCTCGCAGCTCGCCGTTGAGCATCGAATCCGGAAGAAAGTCCGCGGTTCTTGACCGCAAAAGGCTGACCAGCCCCGATCCCACCAGCGCGTAGATCCACCCCTTTCCCGAGGGATGACGTTTCACATAGCGATTGTGAAAATCCGCTTCGGAGATGATGGATGCATCCACGATCGTCACGTGAACCCCGCCACACGCATCGATTCGATTCCTGTATCCCGGCCGCTCGACGTCCGGCTGCTCCCGCATGTCGACGAAGCGGATCGAGGGACGTGCTTTCAATAGCGCGGCAGCGAAGTCAGCCTCATCCACTGAAGTCATGAATAGGCACTGCTGAATCATCCTGGAGTCGGCCACGGGTCGCCCTATTCCGGTTCCGCAATGGGTGCCCGCGCCGGGATCACCGGCATGAAGCCTGCCATTACTGATCCACCGACTTCATATCGCAGCTCGTCTCCTGCACGTCGCACAGCCCCCGAAACCAGGCGCGCCCTGCCAGTTGCTCGCCCTTGGGGCGTTCGACGATCTCGTCCTTGGGCGAGCGCTTGCGGTCCACCAGGTAATCCAGCAGCACCCAGCTTTCATGGCAGGCGCGGATGCCCTGGATCTTGCCCACTTCGGTCAGCCAGTCGCTGCCCAGGTCCACCAGGCGCTGGCTGGCGGCGTCGGGCTTGGCATAACCGCGCGCGGATTGGATACCGACCCGGGCATCGTCGGCGCGGATCCAGCCTTCGCCCTTGTAGAGCTTGCGCGGCGCGCGCTCCGGATATTCTTCCTCGTTGTAGGCGTCGCTGGCGTTGGCGATCCTGAGCCAGCCGTCCCTGGCTTCCTTCACGTCGAAGGTGACGCTGTACGAATACTCCGGCTCGCCGGCGGCGGGCTTGGCGGGGATCTGGCCCAGGGCCTTGGCGCTGGCGGACGGCGCGTCGCGCACGGTGATCGACGGTTTGTCGTAGTTGGCCCAGGCGCTGAAGGCGCAGGTGGTCGCGCCCGTGGGGGCTTCGGCTTGGGCAGAGGCGGCGATGACCGGCGGCGCGGCCAGCAGCGCCAGCGTCAGCGCGGCGATCGAAGCGGTCAGACGGGGACGAATATGCATGAAAACTCCAAAGCGTCGACGATCCGGGCCCGGCCGGTCCTCGACATCCCGCAAGCCGGATTGCTATCCAACTGGCGGGCGGCGGTCCACCGGCAGGGTGTTTCTGTTTATCGGGCAGTTCCGCGACTGTATCAAACCCGCCGCCGGCGGCCGCTTCAACGGAACCGCAGATGCCGCCGCTGCAGCTCCGCCACCGTCCGGCAGCCCATCAGCTTCATCGCGCGCTCGATCTCCACGCGCATCTGCTCCAGCGCCCGTTCCACGCCGGGCCGTCCGGCGGCGGCCAGCGGGAACAGGTAGTAGCGGCCCAGCCCCACCGCCTTGGCGCCCAGCGCCAGCGCCTTGAGCACGTGCGTGCCGCGCTGCACGCCGCCGTCCATCATCACGTCGATGCGGTCGCCGACGGCGTCAACGATCTCGGCCAGCTGGTCGAAGGCGCTGCGCGAGCCATCGAGCTGGCGGCCGCCGTGGTTGGACAGGACGATGCCGGTGCAGCCGATATCGACGGCGCGCCTGGCGTCCTCGACCGACATGATGCCCTTCAGGCAGAACTGGCCGCCCCACTCGCGCACCATGGCGGCGACGTCGTCCCAGGTCATGGCGGGGTCGAGCATCTCGGTGAAATAGCGGCTGATGGACATGGCGCCGCCGCCCATGTCGACGTGGCCGTCCAGCTGCGGCAGGCGGAAGCGTTCGTGGGTGGCGTAGTTGATGGCCCAGGCCGGCTTGATGGCGAACTGGGCGATGCCGGCCAGGTTCAGGCGGAACGGGATGGCAAAGCCGGTGCGCTTGTCGCGCTCGCGGTTGCCGCCGGTGATGCTGTCGACCGTCAGCATCATGACCTGCACCCCGGCGGCCTTGGCGCGCGCCATCATGTCGCGGTTCAGGCCGCGGTCCTTGTGGAAGTAGAACTGGTAGACCTGCGGGCCGCCGCTGATCTGGCGCGCCTCTTCCAGGCTGACGGTGCCCAGCGACGACACCCCGAACATGGTGCCGAACTTGCCGGCGGCGGCGGCCACGGCGCGTTCGCCGTCGTGGTGGAACAGGCGTTGCAGCGCGGTGGGCGAGCAGTAGACCGGCAAGGCCAGCTTCTGGCCCATGACGGTGACCGACATGTCGACGTCGGCCACGCCGCGCAGCACGTCGGGCACCAGGTCGCAGGCCTCGAAGGCCTCGGTGTTGCGGCGGTAGGTGGTCTCATCGTCGGCGGCGCCGTCGATGTAGTTGAAGATCGGGCCGGGCAGCCGCTGGCGCGCCATGCGGCGGAAGTCGTGGAAATTCTGGCACTGGTTCAGGCGCATCGGGGGACCTTTGTCTACGCTGCACGGACTACCGGAATGCCCCTTGCGACCCGGGCATGCTGGGCCGAATTGTACCGGGGACGGCGTCCCATCACGCATAACAGCTTTGCCATCCGGGTGGAGCCTGCCGCGACGCGGAAATCCTAGACTGGCCGCACTTCACAGCAGTCAAGGAGAAGGCGTTGCAGCCGCTGTTATCAAACCTGAAAGTGCTGGACCTGAGCCGCGTGCTGGCCGGCCCGTGGGCCAGCCAGATCCTGGCCGACCTGGGCGCCGATGTCATCAAGGTCGAGCGGCCCGGCCAGGGCGACGACACCCGGTCCTGGGGGCCGCCCTTCCTGAAGGACGAGCAGGGCCAGGACACGGCGGACGGCGCCTACTTCGTGGCCACCAACCGGGGCAAGCGCTCGATCACGCTGGACCTGCAGACGGCCGAGGGCCAGGCGCTGGTCAAGCAGCTGTGCCGCGACGCGGACGTGGTGCTGGAGAACTACAAGGTCGGCACGCTGGCGCGGCTGGGGCTGGACTATGCGTCGCTGTCGGCGATCAATCCGCGCCTGGTGTATTGCTCGGTCACGGGGTTCGGCCAGACCGGGCCGCGCGCGGCCGAGCCGGCCTACGACTTCCTGATCCAGGCCATGGGCGGGCTGATGAGCGTGACCGGCGAGCGCGACGACCGGCCGGGCGGCGGGCCGCAGAAGGTGGGCGTGCCGATCGTCGACCTGACCACCGGCGTGTACGCGGCGCTGGGCATCGTGGCCGCCCTGCTGCGGCGCGCGCAGACCGGCCAGGGCGAGTACATCGACGTGGCCATGCTGGACGTGCAGGTGGGCCTATTGGCCAACCAGGCCATGAACTTCCTGCTGGGCGGGCGGGTGCCGCGCCGCACCGGCACCGCGCACCCGAATATCCAGCCGCAGCGCACCTTTGCCTGCGCCGATGGCGACATCGTCATCGTGGTGGGCAATGACGCGCAGTTCGCCACCCTGTGCGAGGCGCTGGGCCAGCCCGGCCTGGCGCGCGATCCGCGCTATGTCAGCAACAGCCAGCGCGTGAAGAACCTGGACACGCTCGATCCGCTGCTGGACGCCATTTTCATCGGCGAGCCGCGCGCCCACTGGCTGGACCTGCTCAAGCGGGCCGGGGTGCCGGCCGGCTCGATCAACACGGTGCCCGAGGTGTTCGAAGACCCGCAGGTGCTGCACCGCGGCATGCTGCGGCGCCTGCCCCACCCCGCCGCCGGCGAGGTGCCGCAGGTGATGAACCCGCTGCGCTTCGGCCAATCGGCGCTGCGGGTGGACCGCGCGCCGGCGCTGCTGGGCCAGCACACCGACGAGGTGCTGGCCGAACTGGGACTGAGCGCGGCGCAGATCCAGGACTACCGCGACCGCAAGATCATCTGACCGGCCCCACAGACCGGACCACAAGGAGACACACCATGACCATGCCGGAAAACCTGGCCGGGCCCTACACCGCGCTGGACGTCAGCCTCGACGGCGGCGTCGCCACCATCCTGCTGGCCAATCCCCCCGTCAACGCGCTCAGCACCGAGATGATGAACGAGCTGTCGTGGGTGCTGGACCGCATTTCCGAGACGCCCGAGGTGCGGGCGGTGGTGCTGTCGGGCCAGGGCAAGACCTTCTGCGCCGGCGCCGACCTGAAGAACCGCGCCGCCACCATCAAGGGGCCGGGCGACCTGCCTCAGCATTCGCGCCGCACGCGCGAGTGCTTCCATGCGCTCCGCGAATGCGCCAAGCCGGTGGTGGGCGCCATCAACGGCGCCGCGCTGGGCGCGGGGCTGGCGATCGTGGCCTCGTGCGACATCCTGCTGGCGGCGTCCGACGCGGTGGTGGGCCTGCCGGAGATCAACGTCGGGCTGCTGGGCGGCGGCCGCCATGGCATGCGGCTGTTCGGCCATTCGCGGCTGCGGCGCATGATGCTGACCGGGCTGCGGGTGGACGGCAACGAGCTGTACCGCCTCGGCGTGGTCGAGGAAGCGCTGCCGGCGGACGCGCTGATGCCGCGCGCGCTGGAGCTGGCGCGCGAGCTGGCCGCCAAGAGCCCGCTGGCGACCATGCTGGCCAAGCAGACGCTCAACGCCATCGAGGACATGAGCCTGCGCGACGGCTATCGCTACGAGCAGGACATGACGGCGGCCATCGCCAAGACCGAGGATGCCATGGAGGCGCGCCGCGCCTTCCTGGAAAAGCGCGCGCCGGTGTTCCAGGGCCGTTAGCGGCACGGCCCCCGCGCATAACAGCTATTGCGGCGGCGCCGTAGGTGCAAGGCCCGGCGCTGCCTACACTTCGCAAAAAAAACCAAGGAGACGACATGACGAGCGCGTTGGACGGCGTGAAGGTGCTGGACCTGAGCCGGGTGTTTTCGGGACCGTGGGCGGCGCAGATGCTGGCCGACTTCGGCGCCGACGTGATCAAGGTCGAGCGCCCCGGGCGCGGCGACGACGTGCGCCACCAGGGCTATCCGCTGCCTGGCCGCGACGGCGCGCCGAGCCCGCAGACCTCGTCGTTCGTGGCCATGAACCGCGGCAAGAAGTCGCTGACCATCGACATCTCCCGGCCCGAGGGCCAGGCGCTGGTGCGGCGGCTGGCCCAGCAGGCGGACATCGTCATCGAGAACTTCAAGGCCGGCGACCTGCGCCGCTACGGGCTGGACTATGCCGCGCTGGCGGCGGTCAATCCGCGCCTGGTGTATTGCTCGATCACCGGCTTCGGCCAGAGCGGGCCGTACAGCCATCTGCCGGGCTATGACCCGATCTTCCAGTCCATGAGCGGGCTGATGAGCGTGACCGGCGTGCCCGACGGCGAGCCGGGCGCGGGGCCGGTCAAGGCGGGCTACTCGGTGTCGGACCTGACGGCGGGCTTCTATGCGGTATGCGCCATCCTGGCGGCGCTGCGGCACCGCGACCAGGTGTCGGGCGCGGGCCAGCACATCGACCTGGCGCTGCTGGACGCGCAGATCGCAGCGCTGTCGCACATCGGCATGAACTATCTGGCCAGCGGCCAGTTGCCGGCGCGCATGGGTTCGGCCTCGCAGATCACCGCGCCGTTCCGCGCCTTCGAATGCCGGGACGGCCACCTGATGGTGGCGGTGGGCAACGACTCGCAGTTCCGCGCCTTCTGCGAGGTGATCGGGCTACCCGAGCTGGGGCGCGATGCGCGCTTCGATACCAACCCCAAGCGCGCCGCCGCGCAGCCGGCGCTGTCGCGGCTGATCGAGCCGGCGCTGCGCGCCCGCAGCGTGCAGGACTGGAATCAGGCGCTGGCGGCGGCCAACGTGCCTTGCGGGCCCATCTACACCATGGACCAGGTGTTCGAGGACCCGCAGGTGAGCCACCGCGAGATGCTGGGCAGCGTCGAGCACCCGCAATTGGGCGCCCTGCCGGTCATCCGCAACCCGATCCATTTTTCCGGCACGCCGATCGCGGGCGGCCTGCCGCCGCCCCTGCTGGGCGAGCACACGGCCGAGATCCTGCGCGCCGAACTGGGGCTGTCCGATGACGAGATCGCCCGGCTGCAGGCGGAGGGCATCGTATGAGCGGCGTGGACCATGACCTGATCGAAGAGATCCGCGACAGCGCGCGCGACTTCCTGCAACGGCGCGACCAGCGCCAGCGCAAGCGCGCCGAGACGCCGCCGGACCGCGACTATTGGCGCGAGATCGCCGAGGTCGGCTGGCTCGGCATGAGCGTGCCCGAGACGCTGGGCGGCCTGGGCCTGGGCTGGCGGGCGATGGCGGCGGTGCTGGAGGAAGCCGGCCGCGCGCAGCTGCCGGAGCCGCTGGTCGGCGCCGGCGTGCTGCCGGCGGCGCTGCTGGCGCGGATCGAGCCGGTCGATGCGGCGCGGCGCGACGCGCTGTTGCAGGCCGTGTGCGGCGGCGAAACGCTGCTCGGGCTGGCCTGGCAGGAAACCGAAGGCCAGCTGGAGGCCGGCGAGGCCGCCACGGCCTTCGGCGTCAGCGTGATCCAACGCGAGGGCGCGTATGTGCTCAATGGCGAGAAGCGCCACGTGGTGCCGGGGGCCGGCGTCGATGGCTGGCTGGTCACGGCCGATGGCGAGCGCGGCACCGCCCTCTTCTTCGTCGCGGCCGACACCCCGGGCGTGACCGCGCAGGTCCACGCGCGCGCCGACGGCGCCGCCGCCTGCCACCTGGCGATCGAGTCGGCGGTGGTGCCGGCGGACGCGCTGCTGGCGCGCGACGGCGTGCTGGACGCGGTCGACGAGGCGCTGGACCTGGGCCGCCTGATGCAGTCGGCGGAACTGGTGGGGGTGGCGCGGCAGGCGCTGGCCGATTCGGTGGCCTACCTGAACACGCGCCAGCAGTTCGGCCGGCCGCTGGCGTCGTTCCAGGCCCTGCAGCACCGGCTGGTGGATGCCGCCATGCAGGTCGAGCCGGCGGCCAACAGCCTGCTGGACGCGCTCGATGCGCTGGCCGCGCGGCCGGGCGACGCCACCCTGCGCAAGACGGTGGCCAGCCGCGCCAAGGCCCGCGCCGCGCGCGCCGGCCTGGAGGCGGCGCGGCTGGCGATCCAGCTGCACGGTGCCATCGGCTACACCGAGGAATGCGACGTCAGTCTGTATTTCCGCAGCGCGCTGCACCTGGCGGCCTGGCTGGGCAATGCCGCCGCCCATCGCCAGCGCTACGGCGCGCTGGCGGCGCTGCCCGCGCCCGGCGCCGATGACGACGACGCCGCGCCCATCACGGACTTTCCGCGCGAGGCCGACTGGAACGGCATGCCGGAAGCCGATTTCCGCCGGCTGGCGCGCGGCTTCTTCCGCGCCCATTATCCCGAGCACCTGCGCCACGTGCCGTGGCGGCTGCACTGGGACGAGATCAAGGACTGGTATTTCACGCTGGCGCGCCAGGGCTGGATCGCGCCGTCGTGGCCGCGCGAGCACGGCGGCATGGCGCTGTCGCCGGCGCGCCAGATCGCCTTCATCGAAGAGGCCGAGCGCCACGGCGTGGCGCGCGCGCCCGACCAGGGGCTGGTGATGCTGGGGCCAATCCTGATCCGCCACGGCACCGAGGAACAGCGCGCGCGCTTCCTGCCGGGCATCCTGTCGGGCGAGGCGGTGTGGGCGCAGGGCTATTCGGAGCCGAACGCCGGCTCGGACCTGGCCTCGCTGCGCTGCGAGGCGCTGGTGGACGGCGACGACCTGATCGTGAGCGGCCAGAAGACCTGGTCGACGCTGGCGCAGGACGCAACCCACATGTTCATGCTGGTGCGCACCGACAAGACGGTCAAGAAGCAGGCCGGCATCAGTTTCCTGCTGGTGGACCTGGCCAGTCCGGGCGTGAGCCGCCGCCCCATCCGCACGCTCTCGGGCCACGAGGAATTCTGCGAGGTGTTCTTCGACCAGGTGCGCGTGCCGCGCGCCAACCTGGTGGGCGAGCTGAACGCCGGCTGGGGCATCGCCAAGGCGCTGCTGGGCTTCGAGCGCCTGTTCAGCGGCAGCCCCAAGCACGCCAACCATGCCCTGCAGCAGATCTTCAGCATCGCGCGCCAGCGCGGCCTGCTGGCCGACCCGGCGTTCGCCGACCGGCTGGCCGAGCTGCGGCTGGACGCGGCCGACCTGACCGCGATGTACAGCGTCTTCGCCGAGCTGGCCAAGGCCGGCCGGCCGCTGCCGCCCGAGCTGTCGCTGCTGAAGGTCTGGGCCACCGAGACGCACGAGCGGCTGGGCGCCCTGCTGATCCAGATCGCCGAGGAATACGGCGGCGCGGCGATGCGGCTGGGCTATGGCAACGGCCAGGTGCACGCGCTGGCGCCGTACGTCAACGCGCTGGCGGCGACCATTTTCAGCGGCACCAACGAGATCCAGCGCAATATCTACGCCAAGCAGTTGGGGCTGGAAGGCGCATGACAACGACGCGCCGGCCGCGAGCCGGCGCCACAGGAGAGAGACAGATGAAACACGCTACCGCACTGACGGCGGCCGCCCTGCTGCTGGGCGCCGCCTTTGCCGCCCCGGGCCACGCCGCCGCGCCCTGGCCGAGCCAGCCGATCCGGCTGATCGTGCCCTACCCGCCCGGCGGCTCGGTCGACAACCTGGCGCGACTGCTGGCGCCGGCGCTGGGCCAGCGGCTGGGCCAGACCATCGTGATCGAGAACAAGGCCGGCGCCAGCGGCACCATCGGCGTGGACGCCACGGTGCGCGCCACGCCCGACGGCAACACCTTCGGCTTCGGCGTGCCCGGCGCCATCACCGGCCTGCCGCACGTCATGAAGGTGCCGTACGACGTGTCCAAGATCCAGTACGTGTCGCTGGTGGCGCGCATTCCGCTGGTGCTGGTGGTCAACCCGTCCCTGCCCGACGCCACGCTGGCCGATTTCGTCGCCAGCGCCAAGCGCCAGCCCGGCAAGTACAACTATGGCTCGGCCGGCAACGTCACCACGCCGCACCTGGGCGGCGAGCTGCTCAAGCAGCAGACCGGCATCGACATCATGCACGTGCCGTACAAGGGCGCCTCGCCCGCGGTCACGGCGCTGCTGTCCAACGAGGTGCAGATGTTCCCGGGCGACGCCTCGGCGGTGCTGGGCTTCATCAAGGCCGGCAAGCTGCGCACGCTGGCGGTGGCCAGCCCGACGCGCTTCGAGGGCCTGCCGGACGTGCCGACCACCCAGGAAGCGGGTTTTCCCGGTGTGATCGTGGAATCGAACTACGGCATCATCGCCCCGACAGGGACGCCGCCGGAGATCGTGCAGAAGATGTCGCAGGCCATCGCCCAGACCCTGGCCGAGCCGGCCCTGCGGCAGAAGATGATCGACCAGGGCGCCATCCCCACGGCCACCACGCCCGAGGCCTACCAGGCGCTGATGCAGGCCGAGTCGAAGAAATGGGGCGAGGTGATCCGGCGCGGCAAGCTGGGGCTGGAATAGTCCCATGCCGGCCCGCTTTTGCCGTACCCTTATGCCGTCTCTTTTGTTGCCGCCTTATCGATCATGCCGCCTGCCAAAGCCACGGGCCTGAGCCTGGACGTCACCGCCGACCTGCACAAGTGGCGGGCCTTCCTGGCGATCGCGGAACTGGGCAGCATCTCGCGCGCCGCCCTCTATCTGGACCAGGACCAGTCGGTGCTGAGCCGCCGCATCAACGCGCTGGAACGCGAGTGCAACGCGCGGCTGTTCAACCGCACCGGGCGCGGCGTGCACCTGTCGGAAGTGGGCGAGCGCCTGTTTCCGCTGGTGCGCACGCTGCTGGGCGACGCCGAGCGGCTGGAACTGGAGCTGAACGGCGAGGCGCGCGAGCCGGCCGGCGAGGTCACGCTGGGGCTGCTGCCGTCCACCGCGCACCCGCTGATCCGGCGGCTGTTCTCGCGGCTGCGCAAGCAATTTCCCAAGGTACACCTGAAGATCCTGGAAGGCTCCAGCGGCCAGATCGAGGAATGGCTGACCGACAGCCGCGTCGATATCGCCATCCTGTACCGCTACGGCGACAAGTGCCCGCCGGGCGAACAGGCGCTGGCCTCGGTCGATTCGTACCTGGTGGGCGCGGCGGGCGACCCGCTGACGCGCGGCGGCGAGGTCGCGTTCGAACAGCTGGACGGCCTGCCCTTCATCCTGCCCGGCGCGCCCAACGGCCTGCGCAATGCGCTGGACGGGCTGGCGCGGGCGCGCAAGATCAGCATCGCGCCGCTGATCGAGGCCGATTCGCTGCCGCTGATGAAGTCCATCGTCGAGCACGAACACATGTACACGGTGCTGCCGCTGCACGCGGTCTGGCAGGAGGTGCAGGAAGGCCGCCTGGGCATCGCGGCGCTGCGCGATCCGGCCATGGGCCGCATCATCTCGATGGCGTTCGCCCGCGCCAAGGGGCCGGGCCGCACCGTCACCGAAGTGGCCGCGCAGATCCAGAGCCTGGTGCGCGAGATCGGCGGCGAAGGCGTGTGGCACGCCAGCCCCTGACGGGGCCGGCGCTTCAATCGAAGCCGTAGAGCCGCGCGGGATTGTCGACCCAGACCTTGCGGCGCATGGCGTCATCGCCCAGCCAGCGCTGCGCCACCGCCACCAGGGCGTCGGCGGACGGCGCCGACTCGCCCATGCGCACGAACGGCCAGTCCGAGCCCCACAGCACCTGGTCGGGGTTGGCGGCGACGAAGGCGTCGTGGAGGAAGCGCGCATTCTCGTAGTCCGGCGCGCTGCCGACGCGGCACAGCGTCAGCCTCATCCACAGGCGGCCGTCGGCCAGCAGGCCGCGCAGCAGCTGGAACGCCGGGTCCTGGTCGCCACGCGCCGGGACCAGGCTGCCCAGGTGGTCGATCACCAGCGGCAGGTCCAGCTTCGCCAGCGCCGGCAGGTGGCGCAGATAGGTATCGCAAGGCGCCCACAGCTGCGCGTGCAGGCCGTGGTGTTTCATGCGCGGGGCCAGCGCGGCGACCTGGTCGAACCCCACGCTGCCCGGAAACAGGTTGCCGGCGGGGTCGCGCGCCTCGACGAAGCGCAGTCCGCGCACGCCGCCGTCATACAGGGCTTGCAGTTGCGCATCGCTGACCGACGGGTCGGCCACCGCGATGCCGCGCAGGCGATCGCCGCCTTGCGCCAGCGCGTCCAGCAAGGCATCGGGGTGTGTGCCGTAGGGCGCCGGCTGCACCAGCACGCCGCGCGCGGCGCCCAGGGTGTCCAGCATGCGCAGATAACGCGTCGCCGGCGCGTCGGGCGCGGCATAGGACGACGGGTGCCAGAGCGGGAAGCGGTCGTAGGGGCCGAACACGTGGCAGTGCGTGTCGCAGGCCCGCGGCGGCAGGGGCTGCACGGGCGCGGCAGGCATGCGCGGCGTCTCGACGCGGTCGGGCACGTAGGCGCGGGCGGCGGTCATGCCTGGCCCTCCCCGGCCAGCGGCGCCAGCCGGCTCAGCGCCGGATGGCCGTCCTGTTGCGGCAGGTCCAGCGGCGCGGGCGCGTCGTCCGGCATCGGGATCTCGTGCGCGTTCAGCGTCATCGACACCATGGTGTAGTAGCCGATGACGGCGGTCAGCTCGACCACGCCGACGGCGGCCCAGCGCTGCACCGCCTCGGCATACAGGGCGGGCTCGACCTGGCCGGTCTCCTGCAGCTGGCGGGCGTAGGCGTAGACGATCTCGTCGTCGCGGTTGTCGAAGGCCGGCTCGCGCCGCGCCTGGATGGCGTCCAGCACCGCGTCCGCAATGCCGACGGCGCGGGCGGCCTGGGCGTGGATGTGCCATTCGATCTGGCTGTTCCACCGGCGCGCGGTGACCACGATGGCCAGCTCGCTGACGCGCGGCGGCAGGCTGGTGCCAAAGCGCAGCAAGGCGCCCAGCGCCTGCCAGCGCTCGGCCAGCTCGGGGTTGTGCAGCGCGGCGCGCAAGGGGCCGACCAGCCGGCCGCGCGGACCGGAGACGATGCGCTCGTAGACGCGCTTCTGGTCGTCGCTCATGCTGTCGGGCGTGGGCAGGGGAATGCGGCTCATCATCGTCCTTCGCTCAAGGCGTTTCGTCGGGTTGGCTGCGCGCTACCGAGGGCCGCGCGCTGAAGTCCTGGTGCCAGGCGGCCAGCGCCGGATGGCCATCGCGCCAGGCCAGGTCCGGGAAACGATAGTCCAGATACGACAACGCGCAACCGATGGCAATCAGGCCCAGGTCGAAGCGGCTGGCGCGCAGGGCCGGCGCCTCGGCTTCCAGCACGGCCAGCACGGCGCCGGTCTTCAGCGCGAAGGCGTCGAGCCAGGCCTGGGTCTGCTTCTCGACCGGCTTGTTGCGTTCCTGCCGGTACAGCAGCAGCGCGTCCAGGAAACCGTCGCCCAGCGCCTGGCGGCGCTCGGCCAGCAGGCGCGCGGCCGGGTCCGCCGGCAGCAGGCCGGCGCCGGCCAGGCCGTCCAGATAGGCGCAGATGACGCGCGAGTCGTAGACCGGCGTGCCGTCGTCCAGCACCAGCGTCGGCAGCTTGATCAGCGGGTTGTCGGCCACCAGGTCGAGGTTGGGCTTGTCCATGGCGACCGGCGTGCGCACCAGCGTCACGCGGTCGGCAATGCCGGCTTCGTACAGGACGATCATCACCTTGCGCACGAAGGGCGAGCGCGGCGACCAATGCAGTTTCATCAAGAGGCTCCCAGGAGATTCGATATCGCGATGCGGTTCAATGGCCCTGCGCGGGCCGCACCGCCGGATCGTTGGCGGCGTCCGGCGCGCGCATCTGGAACAGGTCGCTGGTGTGCGCGTACCAGCCGGCGCCGTGCATGCGGCCCAGCAGGCGCAGCGCGGGGGTGTCCACATGGAAGCGCTGCGCGTCCAGCAGCGCGTCGTCGCGCAGGTACAGCGCCACCACCCGCGCCAGCACGATGACGCGCTGCGGCGCGGCATCCAGCACCTGCCACACGCGGCATTCCAGCGCCGCCGGGCTGAGCGCGATGCGCGGCGGCGCGACCACCAGCGAGGGCTCGGTCGCCAGCCCGGCGCGCGTCAGCTCATCGACGTCGGCCACGTAGTCCAGGCTGGTGTGGTTCATCTGCGCGGCCAGTTCGGCCGACACCAGGTTGATGACGAACTCGCCGGTCTCCAGGATGTTGCGCGAGGTGTCCTTCAACTGCCCGCCGCGCGGGCCGATGCCCAGCGCCACGATCGGCGGATCGCTGCTGACCACGTTGAAGAACGAGAACGGCGCGGCGTTGCGTTGCCCCTGCGCCGACTGGCTCACCACCCAGGCGATGGGGCGCGGCACCACCACGCTGGAGAGCAGCTTGAAGGCATTGGTGGTGCTCAGTTGGCTGAAATCGAAATTCATGGATGCGTTCCTCGCGCCCTCATTTGGCCAGCAGCCCCAGCGCGCCCAGCAGCCGGCGCATGTCGGCCTGGTCCTTG
>NZ_CYTY01000033.1:4365-6875 GCF_001298995.1 Achromobacter sp. 2789STDY5608615 | reverse complement strand
CCGCGCCCGCCACGCCGGCCTCGGCCAGCGTCGGCACGTCCGGCAGCAGCGGCGAACGCTTGTCCGACGCATAGGCCAGCGCCAGCAAGCGCCCCTG
The DNA here is from genome assembly GCF_001298995.1 of Achromobacter sp. 2789STDY5608615. NCBI lineage: Bacteria > Pseudomonadati > Pseudomonadota > Betaproteobacteria > Burkholderiales > Alcaligenaceae > Achromobacter > Achromobacter sp. 2789STDY5608615. The sequence continues at coordinate 6,778 of NZ_CYTY01000033.1, read as the reverse complement.
GCGGATGAACGGCAGGCTGGCCGACAGATTCAGCATGGCCAGGTCGGTCTGGCCGCCGACCACGTCGTTGATGGCGGGCGAGGCGCCGGCATAGGGAATATGGTTCAGCTGCACCCCGGCGACCTGCTGGAACAGCTCGGCGCCCAGGTGCGTGGCGCCGCCCACGCCGGCCGAGCCGTAGCTCCACTTGCCGGGTTCGGCCTTGGCGCGGGCGATCAGCTCGGCCACCGAGCGGATGCCGCGCGACGGATTGACCACCAGCATGATGGGCTGCACCGCCACCACCGAGCAGAAGGCGAAGCCCTTGACGCCGTCGTACGCGGTCTTCTGCATCAGCGGCGTGACCACATGGCCGGCCGAGGTGCCCAGCAGCAGCGTGTAGCCGTCCGGCTTGGCGCGCGCCACGAAGCCGGTGCCGATGGAGGCGCCGCCGCCGGCCTTGTTCTCCACCACCACCGGCTGGCCCAGGCGCTTTTCCAGCGCCCGCGCCAGGCTGCGCGCCACCACGTCGGCGGGGCCGCCGGCGGCATAGGGATTGACCAGGATGACGGGTCGGTCGGGATAGGCCGCCGCCGCGGACGCGGCGCCGACGGACAGGGCCACCGTCGCCAACAGGGATCGAAGCATCAATCGCATGGGATTTCCTTCCAGGGGCCCGGCCGCCGGGCGGGCCGCGAGCCGGGCCGTGGCCTCAATCGGCGCGCGCGCCGGACTGTTCGATGATGCGCGCCCATTTCGCCGTATCGACGCGGATGCGTTCGGCGAAGGCTTCGGGCGTGCTGTGGGTGGTCTGGATGCCGTAGCCGGCCATGCGCTCGACCATCTGCGGCGCGGTCATCACCGCCTCGATATCGGCGTTCAGCCGATCGATGATCGCGCGCGGCGTGCCCGCCGGCGCCAGCACGCCGGACCACAGGCTGACTTCGTAGTCCTCGAACCCCGGCGTCTCCGACATCGATGGCACATCGGGCAGCGCCGCCAGCCGCTGGCGGCTGGTCACGGCCAGCGCCCGCACCTTGCCCTGCCTGACCTGCTCGATGAAGTTGGACGAGGTGTCGATCATCATCGAGATGCGGCCGGCCAGGAAGTCGTTGATGGCGCCCGAGGTGCCCTTGTAGGGAATGTGGCGGATGTCGGCATGCGTCGCCGTCTTGAACATCTCGCCCGCCAGGTGGCTGGTGGTGCCGTTGCCCGAGGAGCTGAAGGTCAGCTCGCCCGGCCGCTGCCGCGCCAGTTCGGCCAGCGCGGCCACCGAATCGACCTTCAGCGCGGGGTTGACCACCAGCAGATTGGAAGTCAGGTTGGTCAGCGACACCGGCGCGAAGCTGCGCTGCGGGTCGTAGCGCAGCTTGGGGTACAGCGACGGGTTGATGGTCAGCACGCCCATGGTCGAGTACAGCAGCGTGTAGCCGTCGGGCGCGGCGGTGGCCACGGCCTCGGCGCCAATCGCGCCGCCGGCCCCGCCGCGGTTCTCCACCACGACGGTCTGGCCGAGCTTTTCGCCCAGGCCCTGCGCCAGCGAGCGCGCCATCAGGTCGGTGGCCCCGCCGGCCGGGAACGGCACGATCAGTTTGACCGGCCGGTCGGGATAGGCCCCGGCCGCCACGGCCGCCGATATCAGGCCCGCACCGAGCCACAGGCTGACCGCGGTCAGCGCACTTGCCATTCTCATGCTGTCTCCACCCTGGGGGTTTTTGTGTTTGCAGCATGGTAGGCGCGGGCCGGCGGCGGCGCTATGCGCGGGATCGCATATCTGCTTTGTGCGGACGCGGGGCGGCCGTCCCGAGGATCGGCTATCGTCTGACCCAGCCCCCGTGTTCACGCATCACGCCTTCGCCATGTCCCGCCGCCCCGACCCGTTCCAGCCCCCCGCCCGGCGCCGCGCCGCCCGCGTCAATTCGCTGCTGTGGATCCTCGACCCCATCGAGCGCGACGCCGGCTACCTGCACCGCAAGATGTTCGGCTGCGACGCCGCCTACCTGGACGGCGCCTTGTACCTGGTGGTGGCCGACCGCGAGGAACCCTTCAGCGGCGTGCTGGTGTGTTCCTCGCAGGACCGCCATGCGGCGCTGCTGGCCGAGCTGCCAAGCCTGCTGCCGCATCCGGTGCTGGGCAAGTGGCTGTATCTGCCGCAGACCGACGAGGCCTTCGAAAGCGTCGCGGCCCGGCTGGTGGAGTTGGCGTTGGCGCGCGACCCGCGCATCGGCGTGGTCCCCAAGCCGCGGGCGCGGCGGCGCAAGTCGTGGCGCGCGCAGGAATGACCGTGGCGCCATAAAGGCGGGCGAGGGATGCCTGAAAGCAGACAAGGGACGCGCGCCCCTCGCCTTGCGGGGCCGCTTTCCCTAGTTATAGAATTGCGGATCATTCTCATTATCCGGGCTGCCCGTTCACGCGCGCCCCGCCCCCCCCCCCG
>NZ_CYTY01000033.1:3800-4121 GCF_001298995.1 Achromobacter sp. 2789STDY5608615 | reverse complement strand
GACGCGGCCGACCTGGCGCACGACACCTTCATCCGCCTGATCGCCCGCGACGAGCCGCCGCTGGTGCGCGAGCCGCGCGCGCTGCTGACCACGGTGGCGCAGGGGGTGCTGTCCAATTTCATGCGGCGGCGGCGCATCGAGGAAGCCTATCTGGCGACGCTGGCCGCCCTGCCCGAGCAGACGACGCCCAGCCCCGAAAGCCGCGCCATCCTGATCGAGACCCTGGTCGAACTGGATCGCCGCCTCGACACCCTGCCGGCGCCGGTGGTGAAGGCGTTCCTGCTGTCGCAACTGGACGGCATGAAGCAGGCCGACATCGCC
>NZ_CYTY01000033.1:0-3547 GCF_001298995.1 Achromobacter sp. 2789STDY5608615 | reverse complement strand
GACCATGCCCGCGCCTGGCGCCATATCGAATCGTTCGGCGCGCACCTGCGCGGCCTGGATGCGCCGCTGACCCACGGCACGCTGAGGCGGGGCGGCGCACGACGCAACCGGCGCGGCGCGCTGAAGCTGTTGGCGCTGGGGGCCGTGGCCGGCACCGGCGCCTGGCTAGCGCGCGACGGCCTGCGCTGGCAATGGCAGGACCTGCACGCCGACTACCGCACCGGCACCGGCGAACGGCGCGCCCTGACGCTGGCGGACGGCACCCGGGTCGACCTGGACACCCGCAGCGCCATCACGATCCGCTACGACGACAACCAGCGCCGCATCGAGCTGTTGCATGGCCGCATCCTGGTCGCCACGGCGCCGGATCCGGTCCGGCCTGGCTGGCCGGCCCGCCCGCTGTTCGTGGATACCGCCCGCGGCCGGCTGCGGCCGCTCGGGACGCGATTCGTCGCGCGGCATCTGGCCGACGCCGACCTGGTGGCGGTGCTGGAGGGCGCGGTGCAAATCCAGCCCATGGATGCCCCCGCGGCGGGCCGTGTGGTGCAAGCCGGCGAGCAAAGCCGCTACGACCGGCTGGGCGCCGAGGCGCCGGCCCGCACCGACCAGCAGGCGGATGCCCAGGCCGGCGCCTGGACCACCGGCATGCTGGTGGCGCGCGACATGCGGCTGGACGACTTCATCGCCGAACTGGCCCGCTACCGCCCCGGCCGGCTGGCCTGTGCGCCGGAAGTCGCCGCGCTGCGCGTCTCGGGCATCTATCCGCTGGCCGATCCGGACAAGGTGCTGGACATGCTCGAACGCACGCATCCCGTGGAAATCCGCGGCGTGACGCGCTACTGGACGACCGTGGCGCGGCGCGAACCGTGACGCCGCCGGCGATTCCGCAAGCCGGATCCCGGATTTTTTTCGGCCCGCCGTGAGGGGTTTTTCGTTCTCGCGTGGCAATCCCTATGGAAGCCACTTTTTTCTCGGGAAATGAAGACCGCCATGCACGACCGCCTCTCGCGCCGCGCCGCCCGCCTCATCGGCCGCGCCGCCCCCCCCCTGCTCTCGCCCGGCCGCCAGGCCGTCCTGTCCTTGTCGGCCACGTTGCTGTCGGCCGCCGCGCTGGCGCAGCCGGCCGCGCGAGCCTACGCGATTCCCGCCGGCTCGCTCGAAAGCGTGCTGACCCGCTATGCCCTGGAAAGCCAGCTGATGCTGTCCTACAGCGCCGCCGACGTCGCCGGCAGGCGCAGCGGCGGACTGACCGGCAGCCACGACGCCGCGTCGGCGCTGCGCCAGATCCTGGCGGGCACGGGCATGCGCGCCAGCCTGCAGCCCAACGGCGGCTACCTGCTGCGGGTGGCGGCCGGCGCGGACGATGCACAGACGCTGCCCTCGGTGACCGTCACCGGCGACGGCGCCGAAACCGCCTGGGGCCCGGTGGCCGGCTTCGTCGCCAAGCACAGCGCCACGGCCACCAAGACCGACACGCCGTTGCACGAAACGCCGCAGTCGGTCTCGGTGGTGCCGCGCGCCCAGGTGGTGGCGCAGGCCGCCGATTCGCTCGACCAGGCGCTGGCCTACACCGCCGGCGTGATGTCGCTGGACGGCGGCGCGCTGCGCAACATCAGCACCGGCTTCACGGTGCGCGGCTTCAACATCACCGGGTCGGCGCCGCTGTACCTGAACGGCACGAAGCTCCCGATGAACTCGATGAGCGGCGCCATGGAGCCGTACAACTACGAACGCATCGAGGTGCTGAAGGGGCCGGCGTCGATCCTGTACGGCCAGGCCGCGCCGGGGGGCATCATCAACCTGGTCAGCAAACGCCCCACCGCCGAGCCGCTGCGCGAGATGGAGGTGAAATACGGCACCTGGAACACCAAGCAGCTGGCCATGGACTTCGGCGGGCCGCTCACCGAGGACGGCAATGTGGGCTACCGACTGACCGGGCTGGCGCGCGATGCGGACACCATGGTGCGGCACATCAACAACGACCGCCAGTCGCTGTCGGGCTCGCTCGAATGGCAGCTGAGCGGCGCCACGCGGCTGACGCTGCTGGGCGGCTGGAGCCGCACCGACAATCCCTACGACGTGGGCAAGCCGCGTGAAGGCACGCTGCTGCCCAACCCCAACGGCGCCATCTCGCGCAAGGTATTCCTGGGCGAACCGGGCTTCGACCGTTTCGTGGTGCAGGGCGGCCACCTGGGTTACCTGCTGGAGCACAAGATCAACGACGACTGGCAGGTGCGGCAGAACCTGCTGGGCTACAACCACCGCGCCAATAGCAACAACCTGTACATGATGACAAGCTCGGTCGACGCCGCCAACCCGGCGCGGGTCGAGCGCCTGGCCGTGTCGCGCGACGACACGGACAAGGGCATCGCCCTGGACAACCAGCTGCTGGGCAAGCTGCGCCACGGCCGCTTCGAGCACACGCTGCTGTTCGGCGTGGACGCCAGCCGCAGCAGCCTGACGCGCGATCAGGCGGTGGGCTTGAATGCCGTCCCGATCGATGTGTATGACCCGGTCTACGGCAGCACGCCGACGCTGGACCCCGCCAGGCGCAGCATCAGCCGCGCGCGCCAGGTAGGCTTCTATGCCCAGGACCAGATCAAATTCGATGGCCGCTGGATCGGCTTGTTCGGCGGCCGCTACGACCGCGCGCGCACCGAGGAAGCGCCCGACGACGGCAGGCAGGATTCGCACGCGTTCTCGCCCCGCGCCGGCCTGATGTATCTGTTCGACAACGGCATGGCGCCCTACTACAGTTTCACCAAGTCATTCCAGCCGACCTCTGGCATGGATTTCGGCGGCACGCCGTTCAAGCCCACCACCGGCACGCAGCACGAGATCGGCCTGAAGTACGAGCCGCCTGGCGTCGACGCGGCGATCACGCTGGCGCTGTACGACATCACCCAGCGCAACGTGGTCACGTCGGACCTGGCCAATCCCGGGTTCTCGGTGCAGACGGGCGAAGTGCGCTCGCGCGGCGCCGAGCTGGAAGGCCGCGCCAGCCTCAACCACAATCTGGACGTGGTGGCCGCCTTCACGCTGACCAACGCCAGGACCACCAAGAGCACCCGGGGCGACGAAGGCGCGCGGCCGGCGTCGGTGCCGCGTTCCATGGCCTCGCTATGGCTGGACTACAAACTGGCGGCGGCGCCGGGCCTGAGCACCGCGGCCGGCGTGCGCTACGTGGGACGGCAGGAAAGCGACGGCGTCACGGTGCCCAGCTACACCGTGCTGGACGCGGCGTTGCGGTACCGCCTGCAGAACTGGGAATTCGCGCTCAACGTCAAGAACCTGACGAACAAGCGCTACATCGCCGCGTGCCCGTATGCCTGCTACTACGGCGACGAACGCAATGTGATGCTGACGGCGCGGGTGAACTGGTAGGAGGTCGGGCTGGCACGGGGTCGGGTTGCCAAGGGATCGGGCGGGTACGGATCGGACTGGCAAGGAGCCCGCCCCGGCTCAGCCCGGCTCGCCGAACACGCCGCGCCAGGGCCGCGCCAGGACCTCGACATCGTCCGCCGACAGGTATTGCGGCGCCCCCCCC